>CBJNAT010000788.1:0-2049 GCA_966434585.1 uncultured Gammaproteobacteria bacterium
GGCGGGACGCTGCAGCGCTGCCAAGCGGCTGGGGCAAATACGGCTCGCGTGACGCTGCATGTCGGTGCCGGCACATTCCAACCGGTGCGTGTCCACAAGCTCGAAGAGCATCGCATGCACGCAGAGTACGTCGAAGTAAGTGCCGCGGTGTGCGAAGCCGCCGCGCGAGCAAGAGCGAGTGGGGGACGTGTGATCGCGGTGGGCACGACGGTCGTCCGCAGCCTGGAAGCCGCGGCTCAGAGTGGCGAATTGCAGCCGTTCGCTGGCGATACGCGGCTCTTCATTACGCCGGGCTTTCGGTTCCGTATCGTCGATGCGCTACTCACGAATTTTCACCTGCCCGAGTCGACGTTGCTCATGCTCGTCTGCGCGTTTGCGGGTTATGAGCGTGTGATGCAGGCCTACGGGCATGCTGTGCGCGAGCGGTATCGTTTTTTTAGTTATGGGGATGCGATGTGGGTGGAGAAGAACCCCCAGCCGCCCTCACCCTAGCCCTCTCCCGGCGACCGGGAGAGGGGACCGACTCCGAGAGTTAAGGTATGGAATTTCAGCTCTTGAATCGCGACGGGCGTGCCCGTCGCGGCCGGATCACGCTCGCGCGCGGTGTCATCGAGACGCCCGTGTTCATGCCTGTGGGCACGTACGGCACAGTGAAAGCGATGACGCCGGAAGATCTGGAGGGCATGGGCGCGCAGATCATCCTCGGCAACACGTTTCACTTGATGCTGCGTCCCGGCACACAGGTGATTGCCGCGCACGGCGGGCTGCACGGCTTCATGCATTGGCGCAAGCCGATACTCACCGACTCGGGCGGATTTCAGGTGTTCAGTCTCGCGACGCTGCGCAAGATCACCGAGGAGGGTGTGAAATTTCGTTCGCCGGTGAACGGCGATCTCGTGCAGCTGACGCCCGAACGATCGATGCAAGTGCAGCGTGAGCTCGATTCCGACATCGTAATGATTTTCGACGAGTGCACGCCTTACCCGGCCGAGTTCGACGTGGCCAAGAAGTCGATGGAATTGTCCTTACGATGGGCAGCACGCAGTCGCGCGGAGCACGATCGGCTCGCCAATTCCAACGCGCTGTTCGGGATCGTGCAGGGCGGGATGTGGTCGCAGTTGCGCCTGGAGTCGATTGCCGGACTGACCTCGATTGGCTTCGACGGCTACGCGGTCGGCGGCTTGGCGGTCGGGGAGCCGAAAGAAGAACGTGAGCGAGTGCTAGGCGAAATAGAGCCGCAGCTACCGGCTGACCGGCCGCGCTACCTCATGGGCGTCGGCACACCGGAGGATCTCATCGAGTCGGTGCGCGCGGGGATCGACATGTTCGATTGTGTGATGCCGACGCGTCACGCACGCAATGGCCACCTGTTCACCTCGAACGGCGTGGTGAAGATCCGCAACTCGCAATACGAACGAGATACGCGGCCGCTCGATGAGAACTGCGCGTGCTACACGTGCCGCAATTATTCGCGCGCCTATCTCAAACATCTGGACCGCTGCGGCGAGATCCTGTCCTCGCGCCTCAATACCATCCACAACCTGCATTTCTACCTGGATCTCATGCGCCGCATGCGCGAGGCGATCGAGCGCAACGCCTTCGCGCAGTTCGCACGCGATTTCTACTCGGCTTACGAGCGGGCCGAGGCGTGAGTGAGCGAGATCAGCACCTTGTCGATGCGCATGCCGTCCATGTCCATGATCTCGATGCGTAAGTCGCGCCAGGTGAGCATGTCGCCCGCTTTGGGTATGCGCCCTAAGCGCGCGAGCACGAAGCCCGCCACGGTGTGGTAGTCGCGCCCGACGAGATCGCGGCGGCTCAACCGACGTTGCAGTTCCTCGATGGCCATGTGGCCGTCGATGAGCCATGAGCCGTCCGCGCGTTGCACCGCTTCCGGACGCTCGCGGCTGCCGAGCTCCGGGAGCTCGCCGGCAATGGCCTTGAGAATGTCGATGGGCGTGGTCATGCCTTCGATGCCGCCATATTCATCCGTGATCAACGCCAGATGCGTGCTCGAGCGCTGGAATTGATCGAGCAGCTGCAGCACGG
>CBJNAT010000789.1:0-2044 GCA_966434585.1 uncultured Gammaproteobacteria bacterium
CGGGCGAGATCATGGCCGGCAACGTGCTCGGCAAGGGCTACCTCGCCGGCATCGGCATGACCATCGGCACCGTGTTCGGGCGCATCGCAGGCAGGGAGGCCGCCGCCAATGCCCTCAACTGAGACACTCCAGGAAGCCGAGCGCGTATACCGTCGCGCGACGGATCATTGCGAGCGCGATGCGCTGTTGCTCTTCAACTTGGGTGTGTTGCTCGAAGATCTGGGTCGCGCGGATGAGGCGATTGAAGCGTACCAAGGCGCGATCGAAGAAGACCCCACGCTCGCGGATGGCCACTACAACTTGGCGCGCCTGTATGAATCCCTCGGCAAGCCGCAGCATGCGATTCGGCATCTGGGGCAGTATCGGCGGCTGACGAGCACGCGCTGACGCGGAAGGCCTGAGGCGTGAGGCTTGAGGCGTGAGGTCGGAAGGGCTCTGCGGCCTTCCTCAGGCCTCACGCCTCAGGCCTTCATCAGCGCAATCGCAAACACAACCCATCCCACAATCAACGCGAGCCCACCGATCGGTGTCACCATCCCTAACGGCCGCGGCGCGCCGAAGCTCAGCGCGTAGATGCTGCCCGAGAACAGCACGATGCCGAGCGCGATCAGCAGCGCCGACCACCGCAGCGCGCCGACATCGACAGTACGAGCGATCCACCCGAGTACGAGCAAACCGAGGGCATGATAGAACTGGTAACGAACCGCCGTTTCGTAAATCGCAAGGCGCTCCGGAGAGAGCCGATTCTGTAATGCATGGGCGCCGAACGCCCCGAAGATCGTGCCCAATGCGACGAACGCAGCCGCAAGCGGCAGTATCCAACGACTGTTCATGACTCAAGTCTCAATCCGGCGAGGCCTCGATGATGCATCCTTGTCCTACCGTTCGTCTCCTACCATTCGTCAGTCAGTGCCTGCATGCAACCTCAACGCCTCGACACGCGTACTGCTCACATGATGGATACCGAATACAGCTCTGAACAACCGACACGCGCAGAGGTCGATGCGCTGCCCGGCGCGACCGTACTCGACTTCGGCGCCAACTGGTGCGGCCACTGCCAAGCTGCGCAGTCGATCATCGCATCGGCGCTAGCCAATCACGACAACGTGCGGCATCTCAAGATCGAGGACGGTCCCGGCCGGCCCCTAGGCCGCTCGTTCCGCGTAAAGCTCTGGCCGACGTTGATCTTTCTGCGCGACGGCCACGAAGTGGCGCGCTTGGTGCGGCCGAACGATGCGTCCATGATCGCCGACGCGATCGAACAGATCGAAGCAGCGAGCGCGTAACGGGTGCCGAACGGATGACGGTGCCGTCACCGTCACCGCGGTTTCAGCTGAGCTCTCATCTCACCCGGCTTGTGCGCCGCGCTGTGCACGTTGACGTACAGCTCGCCGGCTTTGAATGCGGCGTATTGCTCGTCCGTCAGCTTGCTGCCTTCCGGCACGCTCCAGACACCGGGCTTCGTTTGCGTCAGCGTGATGATGGGCGGGCCGTTCTTGCCGGCGGGCGCGTGGTGGATGTGCGCCGCGGTGGCTTCGATTCCCTTCGTGGTCACGCTGCCGCTCACGGATTTGTCATCGTTCACGGTGATCGTGCCTGTACCCGTGGCGGAGGTCTGCACTGGCGGCACCTCCTCCGCTCCGGAGAGATTCACTTTTAAGTCAGCCGCGGACGCGACACCCACGAGAGCGACGGCCATGGCGGCAACGAGCGACAGCTTCGATGCGTGAGATCTCATAAGCGCCTCCGAGGACTGACTGCAACTACCCAGCAACCTCAGTGCGAACGCAACAGCGGCGATAACGTTCCACTCGCAGGAGGCAAGGGGTAAGAGCCCTCTTCGCGCTGAGGGCATCAGAACGCGCTACTGAGCGTGATGCGAAGCGTCCGCGGCTCCACCGGATGAAAGTGAATGTCTTCCACAGGCTCGCTCTCGTTGGCCAGCTGCGACTCGTAGAAATACGTGATGTCGTTGTCCTTGCTGTCGAACACGTTGTAGAGGGCGGCGCTCAACTTCAGACGCTTGCCCAGCCTATAGCCCGCT
>CBJNAT010000790.1:0-2041 GCA_966434585.1 uncultured Gammaproteobacteria bacterium
CCCGCGTTCGTCGCGATGAACAGGATCGTGGCCGCGAGGATGCCGACGTAGATCTCGAGTGCGTCGAGCAGCCAGCCCTCGATCCCGAGGTTGTTGACGAGGCCCAGGATCGGGTCGTTCGCGTATCCGCCCTCCTCGGGCGGAAGGCCCAGCAACGTCACGTACTCGCCGTCCACCTGCTCGACGGGAAGCGCGGACAGCGCGATCGCGGGCAACGTGAAGTAGATCGTGAAGACGGCGATCGCGGTCAGCTGGTAGGCGCGAGGGACGCTCCGCGTCGGGTCGCGGGCCTCCTCGGCGAGGTTGGACACCGTCTCGATGCCCGTGTACGCGATCATCCCCACGGGGATCGCCAACGCGGAATCGATCTGCGTCGAGCAGCCGCCCAGCGCAGGCACGGTGCGCTGAGAGCGTCAAGTCCGTCGTAGGCCAAGTCCCTGTTTTGCTTCGCAAAACCTGACTCGCTCAAAACTTGAGCAGCCACCAAAGTTCCCGTTAAAACGGACACTTGAGTCTCTTGGTCCCAATTCATACACAGAGTTATCCACAGCTTTTGTGAACAACGCTGACCCCTCCAGCGCAGGCCTGAGCGAATGATTCTGGGCGTCGCCATCGATACGCCGCTGCGTACGCTGTTCGACTACCGAGCGCCTCCGGGGGATGCGTGTGGACCTGGCCAACGCGTGTTGGTGCCTTTCGGACGCCGCCGCGCCATCGGCATCATCGTGGAGTGCCGCGAACACTCGAGCATTACGGCGCAGAAGCTGCGGTCCGTTCTGCATGTGCTGGACGACGCGCCTGTGCTCGACTCGACCTTGCTTGAACTGCTCGTTTGGTCAGCCGAGTACTACCACCATCCCATCGGCGAAGTGGTGTTCGGCGCATTGCCGCCTGCCCTACGCGGCGACGCAGAGCTGCACGCGACCACTACGGTGTGGGAAGCCGCGGGAGTATCTCGCGACGCCCTACCAACGCGGGCGTCGCGCCTACGCTCGGTGCTCGAACTCGTCCACGACAACACGCCGCTTTCTTCGGACGACGAGCGCGCCACGGATCCAAACATTACGGCGGCATTACGCGAGCTCGAGAAACGCGGCTTCGTGCGCCGACGCGAAGTCGTCGCTGAAGTTGCCGTGGACGCCGCCAGCGCCGCAGGCGATGCGCCACCTCTCCTGAATGAAGCACAGGTGCAAGCAGTGGCCGCGGTACGAGAGGCACTCGGATCTTTCACGACACTCGTGCTGAAAGGGGTGACGGGGAGCGGCAAGACGGAGGTGTACCTGCAAGCCATCGCGAACGTGGTGGCAGCGGGTCAGCAAGCGCTCGTGCTGGTGCCCGAAATAGCGCTGACACCGCAGTTGCTGGAACGATTCCGGGCGCGCTTCGGTGGTGGCATCGCCGTGCTGCACTCGAACCTGAGCGGCGGCGATCGGCTGCAGGCGTGGCGCGCCGCCCGCGGCGGTGCGGCTCACATCGTGATCGGCACGCGCTCCGCCGTGTTCGCACCACTCGCGCGGCCTGGAATCATCATCGTCGACGAAGAGCACGATGCCTCCTTCAAACAGCAGGAAGGCTTTCGCTATTCCGGTCGAGATCTCGCCGTGGCACGCGCCCAGCGCCACCGCATTCCCATCGTGCTGGGTTCGGCCACCCCCGCACTCGAGAGTCTCGCGCGCGCAGAACGTAACCCGCAGTGTCTGCTGTCGCTGCCCTACCGCGCGGGTAATGCGGCCGCACCGCGGGTGCAGTTGGTAGATCTACGTCGACACGCAGTGACTCACGGCTTGGCCACACCCGTGCTGCAGTCGATGCAGCAGCATCTCGGCAGCGACGGACAAGTGCTGCTGTTTCTCAATCGGCGCGGCTATGCACCTGTCTTGTTCTGCCCGAGCTGCGGCTGGGCTGCGACGTGTCTGCGCTGCGAGGCGCGACTCACCGTACATCGACGCGATGGCCTGCTGAAGTGCCACCACTGCGATGCGAGTCAGCGAATCAGCGAATCGTGCCCGTCGTGCGGCGCGCCCGCGAAACCCGTCGGGCA
>CBJNAT010000791.1:0-2035 GCA_966434585.1 uncultured Gammaproteobacteria bacterium
CGTGGAAGGGTTCGCTCGCATGAACGAGTACATCGGCGCACTCGTCGCCGCGCGTAAGGCGAAGCCCGGTAGCGATCTCATCAGTTCGATCGTGAGCGCGAAAGTGTTCGGCCGGCCGATCAACGATGAAGAGATCTTTGCGATGTGTCGGATCGTACTGTTCGGCGGACTCGACACCGTCGCGAGCTCGATGGGCTTCATCGCGCACTTCTTGGCGACGCATCCCGATCACGTGCGCCAGCTGGTAGAGACACCCAAGTTGATCCCGCACGCAGTGGATGAGTTCACGCGTCGCTTCGGAGTCAGTGCCACGGCGCGCGTGCTCACACGCGACTTCGACTACAAAGGCATTCACTTCCGCCAAGGCGATCGCGTCTACGTATTCCCGGCACTGTACGGATTGGATGAGCGCAAATTCGAGCGGCCGCTCGAAGTGGATTTCAGCCGTCGCAACGCTGTGCACGCGGGTTTCGGCGCGGGTCCGCATCGATGTCCCGGTTCATTCCTCGCACGCACCGAGTTACGCGTGTTCCTCGAGGAGTGGCTCAAGCGCATTCCCCGTTTTCGCATCGCTGCGGGTGAGCGCGCTGTGTTCACTCCCGGTCAGGTGCAAAGCCTGCACACCCTGCCGCTCGAGTGGGACGCGTGAGATGAGGCTCACATGAAAAAGTATCAGTGCTATTTCTGCGGCTACATCTACGACGAGGCGCTCGGCATTCCGGAGGAGGGCATCGCAGCGGGTACACGCTGGGAAGACATTCCGGCGGACTGGACGTGTCCGAGCTGCGGTGCGACGAAGTCGGATTTTGCGATGATGGAGATGAGCGCGGTGGGATGAGCTGCAAGAAATGGTTGCCGTTAGTGGTTGGCTGTTGGTCTGAGGCGCTGACGCGCATCCGTGGAAGTGATCCGCACCGGAATAGCCGTCATGATCGGCATCGCGTTAATGGGTTCGCGGCCGACGTCCGTGCTGATGAGTAGGTTCGTGCAGACACCGCTCATGCGGTAGTCGGCGGCATCGTCCGGCATGCTGCCCCAACCGTGAGCGATGTTCACCACACCGCGACGCATCGAGTCATCGGCTTCCACCCGCGTCACGATGGCGCCGTGCGCTGATTCGATGCGTACCTCCGCGCCCTCAGCGATACCCAGCTCCTGGAGGTCCAGCGGGTGCACATAGGCCGCATTGAAAGGCATGCGCCGGTGGACCGAAGGCAGGTGGTGGTACATCGTGTTTTGCACTTCGCGTAAGCGCCCAACCGCCAGCCGATGCGTGAAGCCCGTTGGCTGCCCTTCAGTGCGTACCGTGGCGAGTTCGGCAACCACATCGTCGGGCGCGACATCGAAGCGACCCTTCGCGTCTGCTTCCGGCACGAGCACGAACTCGGGCGGAAGCTCGACGAGCGCACCGCTCCCCAATGCCTGCAATTGTTCGAACGAGAGGGCGCTGTTGCGCGTGAGGATGCGGAGCAGATCTTCCGTGCTGGGTGCTGTGTTCATGTCGAGCGGCACACCGTCGAACACGATCGTCTTGCCGAGCCGGCGAGCAAGCGACCAGAAGAAGTACCAGTCATCGCCGACTTCGGCGCCGGCCGGTGGCTCCACGACAGGTTTCGCATATGCGGTGTATGGCCGCACGACGGTGTAGATCTCATAGTCGCGAGAAGGGATGTCGCTGCGTTCGAACATGAGCCGCGGCGGCAGGATGTAATGTGCCAATCGAGCCGTATTGGTCATGAACGGCTCGACTGCCACGAGCAGCTCGAGATCGCGCAGCGCGGCCGTGATCTTGCGCTGGTCGGGAACGGCATTGACGGGATTGCCGCCATCGATGAACAACGCACGCACACGCCCAGGGCCAGGTGTGGTGATCTCTTCCGCCAGCACGCCGCTGAAGCGCTCGCCAAAGATCATGCCGTAGCCGAGACGGCTCTGTGGCGCACGCTCCCACGCCCGTGTCGGCGCGATCACCTGTGCACGTCGTGGATAGCGTGAGCCGAGCACTCCCGGATTGGAGACGCGCTCGCCAGCGCGG
>CBJNAT010000792.1:0-2032 GCA_966434585.1 uncultured Gammaproteobacteria bacterium
TACGGAATTGCCAACATTGCCCGCCGAGGTCAGGACAGCGTCGTACAGATCGTCGCATTCGGTCTGGGCCTCATGGTCTTGCTTCTGCTGGCGTTGGTGCGCACCGACCTGCTGGAGGACTGGCGCGCGAGCCTGCCTCGCAATGCGCCGAATCACTTTCTCATCAACATACGGCCCGATGAAGGCGAGGCGCTGCGTGAGTACTTCGTCGGCCATGGCGTCGCACCTCCGGAGCTCGCACCCATGGTCCGTGCTCGCTTGCATGCCATCAACGACGTACCCGTGACGGAGCGGCCGTTCACCAGCGAACGCGCTCGCAGCTTCGTGGAGCGCGAGGCGAACCTCACTTGGTCAGAGTCGCTGCAGCCGGGAAACACGCTCACCGCGGGCCGCTGGTGGGCAGCGGACGATGGCGGAGGTCCGCGCATTTCCGTCGAACAAGAGATCGCAACGGTACTCGATCTTCAGCTCGGCGATCGACTCACATACGACGTGGCCGGCGAACGCGTCGCGGCCACCGTCACGAGCTTCCGTGAGGTGCAGTGGGACACGTTCACGCCGAATTTCTTCCTGGTGTTTTCGCCCGGCGTCATCGATGCATCGGCCGGCACCTACATCTCGTCGCTGCACCTGAAGCCTGAACAGCGCCGCCTATTGCCCGAGATGGTGCGGCGCTTCCCGGAAGTCACGATCATCGACATCGAAACTCTGCTGTCGCAGGTGCGCAGTGTGATGGACAAAGCCGCGCTCGCCGTGCAGTACGTGTTTGCGTTCACCTTGCTCGCCGGCGTGATGGTGCTCCTTGCCGCGATTCAGGCGACGCGCGATGAACGCCGGTATGAAAGCGCGATCCTGCGCACGCTCGGCGCGCCGCGACGCATCGTGTTCGTCGGCGTCGCTGCAGAGTTCACCGTGCTCGGCTTGCTGGCCGGCATTCTTGCCGCAAGCGGCGCTAGCACGGCTGGCTACTTCCTGGCACGTGCCGTGTTCAACCTGCAGTACCAGCTCGACTGGCGTGTTTGGCTCGTGGGCACCGTCGCCGGTTGTGTGCTGGTGGGCGTAAGCGGCACCTGGGCTGCACGAAGCGTGGTCAATCACCCGCCGGTGGATGTATTGCGCAGGACGTGAGGAGCGGGTCACGGGCTACGGGCTACGGGCTACCGCCAGAGGGACAGTCTCTTATTCTGGCCGTAGCCCGTAGCCTGTGGCCTGTATCTGCAGCTCATTCCAGCCCTATCGAAATCCAACCCGCGGGCTCGAGCTGGCCGCGCCATGTATACCCTTCGATCTTCGCGATGTACTCGCCAGGTCCGAATGCCGTGGAGTTCAGCGCGAATCGCAGCTCGCGGTTGGAGTCGCGAGCGACCCGGCGCAGCACGATCAGCCGAGCGTCGTCGCGCTTCTGCAGCGTAATCTGGAACTGGTTGTAGGCGAGCTGACTCGTATCGATGGTGATCTCGAGCAACTGCGCGGGCTCGAGCCATCCCAGCGCGATCGTCGACGAAGTGGGCACGCCTGTCCGATTGAGCTGCACTTTGAAGTTTTGCACGCTCGAGGGAGCCTGCAGCTGCGTCCGAGTCATGGACTGTCTCAGTCGTTGCAGGTCCTCGCTCATGCGGTGCGCTCGCATCCCGTAGAAAACCGTGCTGGCGGCGAGCAAGAGCAAGCCACTGAGCAAGCCATACATCACGCCCTTGCCAACACCCGGGCCGTGCCGCCCTCGGCGCACCGAGCCCTCCTCATCCTCATCCTCTGAACCCTCGTCGAGCCCCTCTGCCGCAGCGATGCTCGCGCTCGAAGAAATGGTCTGAGATATCCCCGTTTCGTTCGTTTCGAGCGGTTGACGCGACAAGCGCGCCTTGAGGCGCACCGGAATGGGCATGTCCTGGAGCACGTCCGGGTTGGCGAGACAGAACTTCTCGAACTCGCGTGCGTCTCTGACGGTGAGATCGCCCGCTAGATAGCGATCGACGATGCGCTGCTGCCGGATGTACTGCAGATCCATGGGAACTCAGGTGACGCGCTCGATGGC
>CBJNAT010000793.1:0-2030 GCA_966434585.1 uncultured Gammaproteobacteria bacterium
CCCATCGCGTACAGCACGCGCGACGCCATCATGAGGCACGAGTTCGCCGTGCTGTAGCTGCAGCAAGACCTTGGTGAGCCCAGCGACACCAGCGGCGCTTTCGCAGTGACCGATGTTGGACTTGACGGACCCGATCGCGCAGAACTGCACCGCGTCCGTATACCTGCGATACGTTTTGGTCAGCCCAGCGATTTCGATTGGGTCGCCGAGCGACGTCCCTGTTCCGTGCGCCTCAATGTAGCTGACCGCCGCCGGATCGACATCGGCTTGGCGCAGAGCCCGTTCGATGACCTGCGCCTGGGCGCCCGGATTCGGCACTGTATAACTATTGGTCCTGCCACCGTGATTGATCGCGCTGCCCTTGATGACGCCGTAGATGCGGTCGCCATCGCGCAAGGCTGCGGCGAGCGGCTTCAGCAGTACTGCGCCAACGCCTTCTCCGGGTACATAGCCATCGCCGCCCTTGCCGAACGTCACACAACGACCGCTGCTCGATGCAAACTGACCATGGGCCAGCGCAAGGTACTTGTTGGGGTGAATGGAAACGTTCACGCCACCCGCTAGCGCCACTTCACATTCCCCCAGAGCGAGGCTCTGACAAGCCAAGTGAATGGCCGTGAGTGAAGACGAGCACATCGTATCCACGGCTATGCTCGGACCATGAAAATTGCAGAAGAACGAAACTCGATTCGCGATGGAAGATGGACTGCCCCCCAACACCAGCGGCAACCCAGCAGATTGGCTCTGCGCCGCGTATAGCTGATATTCCTCGTACATCACGCCAACGAAGACGCCGACGTTCGCACGGCCTTCGGGATCATTTCCGCGGGCCAGTGATTGCCGCGTGTAGCCCGCATCCTCGAGCGCTTGGTAAGCACAGGTCAGGAACAACCGCTCTTGCGGGTCCAGCAGGACTGCCTCGCGTGGCGAGATGTTGAAGAACATCGCATCGAAGTCGGCCACCCCGTTGAGGAAACCGCCCCACTTGCTGTAAGTCTTGCCCGCTTTGCCGCGCTCGGCATCAAAGAATTCTTCGTGGTTCCATCGATCGCTCGGAATCTCGGTGACGCAGTCGCGCCCAGCCCTGAGGTTTTCCCAAAACTCTTCGAGCGAATTCGCGTGGGGATACGTACCCGCCAAGCCGATGATCGCGATGTCGAGCGCACGACGGCTATTTGCACCTGCGTTCCGGTCTCGTGGCGGCACGCGAGCAGGCTCTCGTACGACACCACTTCGGGGTCTCATCTCCCCTGCCGAACGAGATGCGCCAGACGTCGCGGGCCGATGCTCCAGACCAAGGACGGTGCGCAGTTTCTCGCCGTGATTGTTGACGAAGTAAGCCGCCACCGCTTCGATGGTCTGATATTCGAAGAGGAGAGTCTTCGGCAAAGAGCCGAAAAGCTTCTCGAGCTCTCCCGTGAGCTGCATTGCGATGACGGAATCAATTCCGTACCGCTCCAGTGGAGCGCGCGCGCCGATGCGTTCCGGCGGCAATTTCAGGGTCGTGGCGAGAAGCTGTCTGAAGTACTGATCGGCATGCTGTTGAAGTGTGTCGTTGTGCACAGGCTGAGATCTCAAAGCGGTTGGTTGCTGAGCCGAGACAACGTCCGCGCGAGGCTCTTTCGACCACTCTAGATCTGAACCGCCGCCAGTAGCGGCGGTAACGAGCCTGCGAAGCTTCTGCTTCTCGCCATGTAGAACGAGCACATGCGACTGTGCCGAGGAGAGCGCCTGATAGAAGGCTGCAACTGCAGCTACGGTGGGCATCGGATGTAAACCCAGTGCGCGGGCGCGCGCGCCAGCTTCTGCACTGAGTTGCATGCCGCCTGCGGCCCACAAACTCCACCCGATCGATACGGTGGCTCCGGCCCGCAGCCGTTGCTGCACGAGCTCGTTCCGATACGCCGCAAACCCGTCCAGAAAGGCGTTCGCGGCGGCATAGTCGGCTTGCCCAGCGGGTCCTAGCACCGAAGCGGCGGAGGAAAAGAGCGCGAAGAAGTCTAGTGGTAGATGGCTCGTGGCAGTATCGA
>CBJNAT010000794.1:0-2027 GCA_966434585.1 uncultured Gammaproteobacteria bacterium
AGCTCGTGCCGAGTGGCAGGCGCTGCAAGGCGCGCACGCGCAGCTCGTCGCGCGGTTTCTCGGCGGCGATCTGCTCCGCCGCCTCCGTCATCCATGAACCGCTCGGCAAGCGATGCTCGCGAAGGAACTGGAGCGTGAATTGCCAGCGCACCGCTTCAACGGCCGCGATGGCTGTGGGGTCCGATGCCTGACCCAAGTCGATGCCAACGGTCCACGATCGATGCGCGACGTAGGGCGCAGTCGCGACATGCGCAACGGCTAGATCCATAGTGGTGCCACCTCATCAGACAGAGCGCGCTCGATCAGCGCAGACGGGAAGAACTGCTCGTCGGTATCGACGAATTGGCATTCGTACTCGCTGGCGAACCGCATCGGCCCGAGCTCGCGCAACTCCTCGGCGAGAAACTCGGCGCTGATGCGCGGGCACTCAGTCGCAGGTACGCGGAAGCGCTGCCACGTGTCGCCGCCGTGCTCCCAGGCGTTGAACCACCAACCGCGTCGGCCCCACGGCGTGCTCAGTGCGATGAGTCGGCCGTTGCTCGTCGCCAGCATCGGGCGCAGTGCTGCATACAAGTCATCATCGACGCGCGAGGCCTCGTCGACCAGGATCAACCGCGGCGCGCTGTAGCCGCGCGTCGTCGACTCGCTGCCAGGCAATGCAACGATGCGCGAGCCGTTGGCGAGTTCGAGCCGCGTCGCGCTCTCAAGCGAGAGCTCGGGAGCCGGCTGCAGTGATCGCAGTGTCTGCACGATCTTGCGGAAAAGCTCGCCGCTCTGCCGCTGCGACGGTGAAGCGCACAGAACAAGGCCCGGATCTGTCAGCGCCTAATTCACGGCCAACACGCTGCACGTCGTTGACTTGCCACCTTGCCGGCACACGTTCAGCAGAATTCGCGGCGCCGTCGATGCGATCAGATCGGCTTGCCAGGGATCGGGCTCGAATCCGACGTCGCCGGCAATGGCGAGCGGATCCAGAAAACGCTCGAGGTCTGCCGCAAGATCAAGCATCGCTGCGATCTCCCGGCACGTACTCGATCGCGCGGGCGTGCGACACATCGGCGCCGCGGTCCAACTCCATCGAGCGAATCGCGGTGAGCACCGCGCGCTGTGCATCCGGGTATGGGCGCAGAGCAACAGCGATCACCTGCCGCAGCTGCATCCAGTCGGGGCTCAACAAAAAATTGTTGGTGACGTTGGTCGTGCTGGAATACGCACGCAACTCGCCGAGCAACTTCGCAGTGAGCTCGAGCGTGCGCATGACGGCCGTGCTGGCACGCGTGGCATCCTGAAAATTGCCGGCACCCTCGCACGCATAAGCAATACGCGTGAGTCGCGCGCGCTCGGCGATGAGATGCTGCAAAAGGCTCTCGCTCTCAATTCGCTTGAGCGCGTCAAGGTCGATTTTCTGATCTGACGCGCCGACCACAAGCAGCGAGGCTTTGCGCTCCGGTGAAACGTGCCGCTTCCAATGTCGCCATAAGCTGTGACTGGAAATCCCGAACTGACGCGCGGCCGCTGTCGTAGTAACGCCATTCGCCAGTGCAAGCTCGATTCGGCTGCGATCGGGACTGCTGCACGTCTTGCACTTGCCGCTGGATGACTGCTTCATGTCACTCAGTTACTTGGATGAAGGGGGCCCCGCCGCGGCCGCCATGACGAGTACCGTAGGAGGTGAACGGCCCGCGGGGCGTCTGCAGGTTGCTTTGGCACGGGTGACTCTTGCAGTAAGACCCGCTCGCCGGCGATAAGAGGGCGAGACTCGTCATCATGCTGCCGGCATGTACCGATCGGCGATAACTCGCAGCGCATCCGCATTGCCGTCGACGTGCCGCTGCCACGCGCCATCGCCGAGCGAGATCATCCGCTCCTGCAACGTCAGCGATGACGCATCCGTGACCAGCGCCACCACGCGCGAGATCACGCGCTGTGTCGTCTGAGCAGCCGCATGCAGTTCCTGCAATCGACCCACATCCTCGGGATGCGAACGCGCAATCGCATTGCTGCGAATCACATCCAGCGCCTCGGGT
>CBJNAT010000795.1:0-2017 GCA_966434585.1 uncultured Gammaproteobacteria bacterium
TACATGGCCGACATCACGCCGCCCGAGCAGCGCTCGCGAGCGTATGGCTGGATCGGCGCAGCGTTCAGCGGCGGCTTCGTCGCGGGGCCGCTGCTGGGCGGAGTCTTGGGCGAGATCTCGCCGCGCACACCGTTCTGGGTGGCCGCGGCATTGAGCGGGATTGCCTTTCTCTATGGCCTTTTGATCTTGCCCGAGTCGTTACCGCGCGAGCGACGCATGGCGTTCGCTTGGCGGCGAGCGAATCCGTTCGGCGCATTACAGCTGCTGCGTTCACATCACGAGCTCTTCGGGCTGAGCGCTGTCAACTTCCTGCTGTACTTCGCGCATCACGTGTTCTCGGCCGTGTTCGTGTTGTACACGGCGTATCGGTATCAGTGGAGCGCCTGGGAAGTCGGCGTGCTGCTTGCGTTCGTCGGCGCGCTCGACATGTTGGTGCAGGGCGCGCTCATCGGCTGGTTCACCAAGCGCTTCGGCGATCGCGGCACGATGATCATCGGGCTGTTCGGCGGCAGTATCGGGCTCGCGTGTATGGGGCTTGCGCCGAATGGGTGGTTGTTTACGCTAGCCATGCTGCCCAATGCACTGTGGGGCTTGTCGATGCCGACGTTGCAGTCGCTGATGACTCAACGCGTGTCGGAGTCGGAGCAAGGCCAGCTGCAGGGCGCGACGATGAGTGTCGGCAGCGTTGCGGGAGTGCTGTCGCCGTTGTTCTTCGGTGCGGTGTATTCGTTTTCGTTGAGCGGTGGCGACAAACCGGCGTTCTACTCCGGGCTCTCGTTCGTCATTGCTGCTGCGGTGTTGCTGAGTGCGGCGTTGTTGGGGTGGGTCGTAGCGCGGCGCGTAGAGGCTGAACTAACCGACGGGTGCGCCGGCTCGCAGTTGTGAGAGTTTGCCGAAACCAGCAGCCGCGAGAGGCGCCTAGAGAAACACCTTCGCACGGCCCCTCTCCCGGGATCGGGAGAGGGATCTGTGGCGGGGATCCTGCTGTCTAACGTAGCTCAGTGTTGGCCGCTCGTTTGCTTCGCAGCTTCCCTGCCGCGCTGAGACGACTTTTCGACGATCTGCTGGGCTTCCTTCCCGGCCCGCTTCGCGGCCTCGCCGAACTCATGAGCAGCGTCCGCCATGGACTCCCCGGATTTCTCGAAGCCGCGTGAAGTCTCGTTCATGAAGGTCTGCACGTGATCTGAGGTCTTTCTGTACAAGTCTGCCGTGAGTTCACCTTGCCTGCGCAGATAGTCACCGGGCGCACTGGTATCGAACATAGCATTCAATGATGCGAAACCGTGTTTGAGGACATCCTCCGCTATTGCGATTTGAAGACGGGCGACGCGTTCGGTAGCTTTGAGCCATTCATGACGCGCCACCTGCACGGGAGCAAACGCTGCTCGGTAATTTTCGGAATCGAAAGTAGTGCTGGCCATGGCAACTCCTGAGGAAAGCCGGTTCCATAAGTCGACGGGGACGCACGCGATTTGCGCGTGCTCGGAGGCTAACTGCAGTGAGCCGCTGCGGTTCCAACTCACGGCTAAAGAATTTCATGCCCCGTCGAGCGCCGGGCGATGGCGACGCAGACGACATCTGCATCACCCTTTGAGCGAACCGTCACGCGTGTACCAGTAGGTGCTACTGCCGTTGCCGAAGAATGAGCGGGAGTTACTGTCGTTCAGAAATGGCCATCCACGCACCCCCCGTCCGTAAAACCAGGAATTGAATTCCGCGTGCTTTGCGCGCGAGATCGCTGGCGAAGCTCAACCTTCGCAGGCTGAGGTCCCCTCCGGAAGCAAATCTTCTTACTCTGTTCCTGGGAGAGACGACCATGAATGCGCAAGTCCAGATCACGTCCCTCAATCCGAGCGTGCAATCCTTCATTGGCAAACCGCGGCTGGTGCTGATCGATGGCCGATGGGTCGCGGCGAAGAGCGGCAAGACCTTCGATGTGTTCGACCCGAGTACCGGACAGGTCGTCGCTCAAGCGGCTGCCTGCGAAAAAGCAGACGTGGACGCGGCGGTCAGCGCC
>CBJNAT010000796.1:0-2012 GCA_966434585.1 uncultured Gammaproteobacteria bacterium
CCAGCTCGATGGGCGGACAGACGCGCAATCCGCACGACTTGACGCGCGGCCCTGCAGGCTCGAGCGGGGGCACAGGCGCGGGCATCGCAGCGGTCTTCGGGCAGGTGGGACTCGGGACCGATACGGGCGGTTCGATTCGCGGTCCCTCGGCGGCCAACGGCATCGTCGGCTTGAAACCGACGCTCGGTTTGATGAGCCGCGATGGCATCGTGCCGCTCGCGTTGTCGCTCGACACAGGCGGGCCGATGGCGCGCAGCGTCTCCGACTTGGCTCTCATGCTCGGCACGATGACGGGTGTGGACGCCGCGGATGCAGCCACCAAGCGCAGCGCCGGGAAGTTCCAGACGGATTACACGAAATATCTCAAGACGGGCTCGCTCAAGGGCGCACGCATCGGGGTCGCGCGCGACTTCATGGGGCAGGACCCGGAAACGGACCGAGTCATCAACGAGAGCATCGCCACATTGAAGAAGCTGGGCGCCGTGGTCGTCGACCCGCTCAACTATCCCGACTACGTGCTGCAATCGCGGCAACCCTTCATGAACACGGTGATGATCTCCGAGTTCAAGACGCAGATTGCCGATTATCTGAAGACGACGGGGCCGAAGTATCCAAAGACGTTCGATGACATCGTGCGGCTGTCGAATGATCCGAAGACGCAGTACCGCAGCCCCGAGAAGGCGTTTGCGCTCCAATACAGCGCCTCCGTCGCGCTGGATCTGAACGATCCGATCTACCGTGCGGCCGCCAATCACGGCTTGCCGATGATGCGCGATGCGATGCAGGGTCTGTTCGACAAGCACAAGCTCGATGCGATCGTCTATCCCACCTCGCCGCGACCGGCAGCGCTGATCAAACCTCCGGGCCTACCGCCACCGAGCAGCTCCGCCACCAGTATTGCCAATCAAACGGGCTTTCCCGATCTCATCGTGCCGGCGGGGATGACGAAGGACGGCTTACCCGTGACGATCTCCTTCTTCGGCCCCGCATTCAGCGAGGCCAAGCTGATCGGTTACGGGTATGACTTCGAGCAGGCGACGAGGGCTCGCAAGCTGCCCAAGCACACACCGACATTGCCCACCGACACGCTGACCTTCTGAGCGAGTGACACACATGGCGCTTCGAACCGGCTCGCGATGGAGAGTGTTCGGGAACCGAGCCGTGGTCGCGCTCGCCGTCAGTGCAGCGCTCGCGGGTTGCGGCAAGTCGGGCGGCGAAGCAGGAACCGCGTCCACCGCGAGCGCCCCGAACAATTTCCATCTCGAAGAAGCCACCATTGCCGACATCCAGAACGCCATCCTGACGAAGCAGGTGACGACTGCGGGCATCGTCGAGCTCTATCTGAAGCGCATCAAGGCCTATAACGGCACGTGCGTGAACCAGCCGGAAGGCGAGCTAGGCCCGGTCACGCCAATCCCGAACGCGGGCAAGATCAATGCGCTGCAGACACTGAATCTGCGACCCGAAACACGCAAGAAGTGGGGCTTTGACGAGCGTAAGGCGCGCAGCATGACCGATGCGGCGGATGCCGATCCGAAGATGCCGGACGCCCTCGAGGTGGCGGCCGCGCAAGACGCCGAGTTCCAGCGCACCGGCAAGCTCGTCGGTCCGCTGCATGGCGTCGTCATGGCGTTCAAAGATCAGTACGACACGTTCGACATGCGCTCGACTTCGGGCGGCGATGCCGATTACGCCAACGATCGTCCGCCGGACGATGCAACATTCATCGCGCGGCTGCGCGCGGCGGGTGCAATCATCCTCGCGAAGGCGAACGCCTCCGAATACGCGGACGGCGGCGCACGCAGCTCCTTCGGCGGTGTGTTCTGCAATCCCTATGCAACGGAGCGCTCGCCGAGCAACTCGAGCGGCGGCTCCGGCTCATCCGTTGCGGCGAACCTCGTGCCCTGCGCGATCGCCGAGGAAACGGGCTCTTCGATCCGCGGCCCTGCGCGCGCGAACAACGCGGTGGGCATTGCCCAGACGCAAGAGCTGCTCAGCCGCGATGGCATGAT
>CBJNAT010000797.1:0-2008 GCA_966434585.1 uncultured Gammaproteobacteria bacterium
GCATTCGCGTTGGCATCCGGTCCGTATGTACTACAGCTGCTCGCGAGCAGGGGCGTGCAGCGCACGTTGTTCGCTTTGGGGGCACTGTTGATGCTCGTATGCGCTGGCGGTGCCGTGTACGGACTCGTGCGCCCAGACAAGCGCGCGGAGCTACTCGGCGCCTATGACATCGATGTCGTGCCGCCGTTGATCGTGCTCACGATGGTGGGTGTGCTGCTTTGCGTGGCGCTGCGGCCTCGTCGCGGGCCGATTGTCTACGGCGGAGTTTTTGCGGCAGTGCTGCTCATGGTGAGCTACTGGGTCAATCCAGTGATGAACGAGGTGCGTTCAGGGGCCGAGTTCGCTCGTCGCATCGAACAGCGCACGCACGGGATGGACGAGCTTGGCATCGTTGCGTTCAAAGAACAGTATCTGCTGCAAATGCGACGACCCATCGTGCATTTCGGCCACGCCCGCTGGCGCGAGGGAATTCAAGAAACGGCCGATGCGGCCGCATGGCTCATGGCGCGTCCGGGGAGGGCGCTCATCATCAACGACCGCGCGCGCAAAGCGTGTTTCCCCGATGCGCCGGCGGAGCCGCTCGCAACAGCGAACCGCACGCAGTGGTTCCTCGTGAGCGATGCAGCGAAGCAACAATGCAGCGATCAAGGCGATGCACGACGCGCACAGAGATACGTGGCGAGTGCATCTTATCAGCCACAGCTCGCCATTGAAGAACCCTCGTCGGTCCAACCGCTTAGCCGCTGATTCTGAAGCTTGCAATATCCAGGACCGCTGGCCACAATCCTTGCCGCGCGTTGATACCTAATCACACAAAGGCGCGTCGCGCGAATCATGGGAGACCAGATGAAGCCCTGTCGACAGAGCCCGGTCGGGTTCGCTGCGATCACGTTTGGCGCGCGCCAAGGGGATCGCGGCTGCTGAGCAGCCGGCGAGCGCGGATGGCTCTCGATCGCACCGAACCTCACGTCAAGGCCTCCGCTTCGGAAGCTGCCGCCGCTTCCCGCTCTCGCACCCGCGACAAGATGGGTTTGGATGTCCTGGTCACGAAGGCTGCCGTCGAATTCCAGACGTTGAGCGACGAGCGGGATCCTGCCATTCGCCAGAATCTCGAGGCGCTCCGCGAAGCGAGCGGCCTCGATGCCATGTTTATCGCGTTGTTCGATGAAGAGCGCACGCGCATCGAACGCGTGATCGGCGCCGCGCAACTGTTCGCGCCGTTCAACCCCGACGTCTTGCACGGGGAGAAGCTCGAGGAATTACCGTATCTGTACGAGCGGCTCGAGCCCACGCGCATTCTCGAGCTACGCGATACGGCGCACGCACGCCGCGAGTGGCAGCCAGAGGCCAAGCGCTTTGCCGCGTTGCATGTCGGCGCGTTGCTGTTGGTCGGTTTCGAGGTGCGGCAGCGGGTCGCCGGCTTCATGGCCATGTGTTCGGCCAAGCCCCGCGAGTCGTGGGACGCGAATCTGCATCTGGCCCTCAAGCTGCTCGGCGTCAGCTTCGCCTCCGGTCTCGATCGCCTCCGTTATCGTGCCGAGCTGGCCGACACCCATCAGCGCAATGAGCTCGCTCTGTTCGGTGCGAACGATGGTCTCTGGGAATTCAACTTCGAGACGAACAAGTTGTTCGTATCGCCGCGCTGGAAAGCCATGCTCGGCTACGACAAGGACGCGCTCAACGATCTCGATGGGTGGCAGCAGCTGGTGCATCCCGAAGATGCGGCGCACGTGCATGAGCTGATCCAGCAGCATTTGAATGGCGATGAGGCACTGTTCGAAAGCACGCATCGACTGAAGCATCGCGAGGGCGACTGGATCTGGGTGACCAGCCGCGCGAAAGCGAAGGTGAATGAACTCGGCAAGCCGGTGCGCATGGTCGGTGTCGATCTCGACATCACCGAGCGCAAGCTGTTCGAGGAGGCGCTGTTCAGGGAAAAGGAGAGTGCGCAGATCACGCTGCAGTCCATCGGCGATGGTGTGATCACGACGGATTCACGCTGCCGTAT
>CBJNAT010000798.1:0-2002 GCA_966434585.1 uncultured Gammaproteobacteria bacterium
GTCGAACCCGTGTACTGTCGGCAAGTGTTCATCGCGATCGCCGAGATGATTCTTACCGAACTGTCCGGTCACATAGCCGAGCGGTTTCAGCAGCTCGGCGATCGTCGGATCTTCGGGGCGTAGCCCAAGGTCGGCGCCCGGCAAACCGACTTTCGTGAGACCCGTGCGGATCGGCGATTGCCCGGTGATGAAAGCGGCACGGCCTGCGGTGCAACTCTGCTGTCCGTACCAATCGGTGAACAGCGCGCCTTCCGTGGCCACTCGATCGATGTTGGGCGTTCGATAGCCCATGATGCCGTGGTTGTAGGCGCTGACATTGAACCAGCCAATGTCGTCGCCCCAGATGATGAGGATGTTGGGCTTGTTCGCTGGCATGTTGTTGCTCCTGCGAAATGAGTGTGTGCCCCTGGGCACGGGCGCCGGTAAGGTCTCGTCTATCCGTAATCACCGGCGGGCGCGAGGCTATGGACGATTGTCGACCTGCATGTATTGCAGTCGACCGCTCATTCTCGTGCGATGGCCAGGTGCGAGCAGTCCGTATGTCGGGCAGTTCTCGGTTGCGCCGTGCAACTATTTCGCTGCACGCAAGTGGATCTCCTGCACGCTGAACCGCCGCTGCCCGTAATGCATAGCGCCAGAAACGGCTTCATCGCCCATCATGCGTCCTCTGCTCTAAAGGCGTGCACTCGTGAGGCAATGGCTCATCTCAGCCACGGAGACGGCGATCGTGCTCATCGACGCAATGGCGTTGTTGATCACGATCGCAGCCACGGTCGTTGCTTTCATTGCGGCCGTCCGGCTCATGATCTCGAGGGCGAACGGACACGAACGGCGCGCGGTCTGGCTGAGCTTCTCACGCTGGCTCGTCGCCGCCCTCACCTTCCAGCTCGCCTCTGACATCATCGAATCCTCGATCGCGACGAGCTGGGAGGCGATGGGCCGGCTCGCCGCGATCGCATTCATTCGCACATTTCTCAATTACTTCTTGGAACGCGATCTCAGCGAGCTGCAAGAGCGCCAGCAAAGCCAAGACCGTGAGCCGATGTCGAGTACGACGGCCTGATCCATGCCACACGCGCTTGCATGCATTCGTCTGATGATCTTCTCGATCGTGTTCTGCGCGTGGTACGCGATCGCATATGCCGAGCCGCTGCCCTCGTGGAACGACGGTCTCTCGAAGAAGTCGATTATCGACTTCGTTGCGAACGTCACGCGCAAGGATGGCGCGGACTACGTGGAGCCGGCACAGCGCATCGCGGTGTTCGACAACGACGGTACTCTTTGGGCCGAGCAGCCCATGTACTTTCAGGCTGCGTTCGCCATCGATCGCGTACGGACATTGGCATCCGCCCATCCGCAGTGGCGCATGCAGCAGCCGTTCAAGGCAATACTGGAGAGCGATCCAAAAGCTCTGGCTGCCGCGGGCGAGCAAGGGATCGTCGAGCTCCTCGCTGCGACGCATGCGGGCATCACGACGGATGAGTTCCACACCCTCGTGGGGACCTGGCTCGCGACCGCGAAACATCCGCAACTGCAACGTCCATACACCGAGCTCGTCTATCAGCCGATGCTCGAGTTGCTCGCGTACCTGCGCGCGAACGGTTTCAAGACGTTCATCGTCTCGGGCGGGGGTGTGGAATTCATCCGCGTGTTCGCGGAGGCCGTGTATGGGATCCCGCCGGAGCAGGTCATCGGTTCCTCGGGCGTCGTGAAGTACGAGCCGGGTTCAGGTGGGCGGCCCATCCTGATCAAAGAGCCCAAAGTCGAGTTCCTCAATGACGGCTCCGGCAAGCCCGTCGGCATTCATCGCTTCATTGGCCGCCGGCCGATCATTGCCTTCGGCAATTCCGATGGCGATCAGCAGATGCTGCAATGGACGGCGGCAGGTCGCGGAGCCGCCCTCGTCGCACTCATTCATCACACCGATGCCGAGCGTGAGTATGCCTACGATCGCGAATCCAACATTGGCCGCCTCGATCGCGCTCTGGACGAAGCGAAAGTG
>CBJNAT010000799.1:0-2001 GCA_966434585.1 uncultured Gammaproteobacteria bacterium
ACGACAGCGAAGCGCGAACACCTTGGGACAGCATCAGCGCGCGCCACTCTTCCGACCAGCGCTGCTCCGCCGCGATATCGGGTGAGTGGACCACTGCATGTTGCAGAATGGCGCTCACACAGGGAGAGGACGGGGCGCCGCCATCGAGCCAATCACGTGTGGCGTTCAGCAGCTGCGCTGGCGGTCTGGATCCCACAGCTCTCTCGAAGCGATCGCGGTCCTCGTGCAGGATCGCGATGCCCGCCATCACGTCCGGGTCCATCTGCTCGATCAAGTGGCAGGCCGCGGTTAATACCTGATCGAGGGGCGAGCCTCGTGCGATCGCCTCGAGCACGCTCGCCTGCAGGGCGAGCGCTCGCGTGCTCTCCTCGCCGCTCGTGTGCCCTAGCGCCCAAGTATCGGGAGCGACTACTCCATATCCTACGATGCCCGTGTGATCCAACCGTCCCATGAACTCGTCTCAGCCTGCGCAGCCATATCCCCTCAGAAATGTCTGCGGCCGGGAGAAGTTCGTGCGGTGCACCGAAATGAATGTCGGGCGGGACGAACTCAGGGAAGTACGACTTTCGGCTACGCCGAACGCGGGGATTTCGCCGGGGATGGCGCTTGGCGGCGCTCGCGGGCGAGCAGTTCGCGCTTACGCTCGATGCCCCAACGGTAGCCGCTCAATGAGGAATCCAGGCGAATGACGCGGTGGCAGGGGATGGCCAGTGCCACTTGATTTGCGGCGCAGGCCTGAGCGACAGCGCGCACTGCCTCGGGTTTGCCGACGGCCCTGGCGATCTGCGTATACGTGGCCGTCTCGCCCAGAGGAATCTGCTGGAGCGCTTGCCACACGCGGTGCTGAAAGGCAGTGCCACGCACGTCGAGCGGCAGCAGAAAATCTGTCTGAGGGCGCTCCACCTGGGCCACGAAGATTGCGACCAATTGCTCGAAGGCGGCGTCAGCGCCGACGAGTTCTGCCTGACTGAAGCGTTGCTGCAGCCCATTCAATAAGGCCTGAGGGTCGTCGCCAAACTCGATGAGGCAGACACCGCGCGCCGTTGCGGCCACGAGGATGCTGCCTAGCGATGTTTCGCCGAGGGCAAAGCGAATACGCGCATCTCGGCCGCCGTCGCGATAGTCGCGCGCGTGCATGCCGAGCAATTGCGCGGCTCGTTCATAGAAGCGACTGGAAGATCCATAGCCCGCCGCCATGATCGCGCTGGTCACCGAGGCATCGCGCCGCAGCTCTTTCCGCAGCACACGTTGCCGATGCGCGGCGGCGTATTCGCGCGGCGTGAGGCCGGTGGCCCGCCTGAACAGACGATGGAAATGGAAGGGACTCAAACCGGCCGCAGCGGCGAGTTGCTGGAGGGAGGGTGCGACCTCCGAGGATTCGATTTGCCGACAGGCGTTCGCAACCCGTAGGGACTCCGCGGCGACATCGTTCGGTCGACAGCGCTTGCACGGTCGATAGCCGGCTGCTTCGGCCTGGGCCGCAGAGGGATGAAACGTCACGTTCTCTCGAAGCGGTCGTCGGGCGCCGCAGGAGGGCCGGCAGTACACGCCGGTGGTTCGTACCGCATAGACGAAGGCGCCATCGGCTGTCTTGTCGCGATCACAGACGGCCTGCCAGCGTCGGGCAGTGTTGAAGGTGCGCGCAGTCATGGGTGTCCTCGAGTGCCATAGTGACAGAGGCCGCCCATGATAGGCAGGCGGCCAATCCAATCACTCCGCGGCTTGCGCTCGAATTCCAGAAGTCTCATGCCGATCAAGCCCAGAAGGTGCAGCAAAGCTGTCCACGCGACGTTTGGCGAAGCAACGCGCGTGTGCTAAACATCCTTTGGGTGTCTCGTGCGCAAGGTGCTGCGCGAGACAGGAACTCGGGTTGGTCGGGCCGCCACCTCAACAAACGAACAGCAAAGAGGCGTGTGCCCGTGAGTTCTGCGGATTCCTTTCGAACGATGATCGACAACATCGCTCCGCGTCCCGCCATCCTGCGGCCGCTGGAGCGCTTCC
>CBJNAT010000800.1:0-1992 GCA_966434585.1 uncultured Gammaproteobacteria bacterium
GTCCCGCCGAACAGCAGCGTGCTCGTCGGCAGTGATGGCACGGTTTCCATCGTGGTCCTCGGTCAAGGCCCAGAGACCACGGCCAGCGTCGGTCGCATCAAGCTCGTGAAGCCGCCGCTCAGCGATGTGCAGCGCGGCGAAGATGGTTTGTTCCGCATGCGTGCTGGCGGCACAGCCCCGGCGGATGCAAGCGTGCACGTCGCCTCAGGCGTCCTCGAATCGAGCAACGTGAACATTGCGGATGCGATGGTGAACATGATCGAGCTCTCCCGTCAGTTCGATCTGCAAGTGAAGTCGATGCGGACGGCGGAAGAGAACGCGGCGACGGCGGCGCAGTTGTTGAGGACGTGAGGAGAAAGTCGGCTAGTCCGCTAGCTAGCTAGTCGGCTAGCCAGAGACGAACCGCCAGACGATGAACGCTTTGCCGACAACGAATCTTTTCTGGCTAGCCGACTAGCAGACTAGCTGACCAACAGACTCAAAATTTAGGAGCCTTCCACATGAACCCCGCCCTCTGGGCCGCCAAAACCGGACTCGATGCGCAACAGACGCGCATGACGGTCACTTCGAACAACCTTGCGAACGTGAATACCAGCGGCTTCAAGAAAGGCCGTGCGGTGTTCGAAGACCTGCTCTATCAGAACGTGCGGCAGGTCGGCGCGTCCACGTCGCAAGATACACAGGCGCCGACGGGTCTATCGCTGGGCACGGGTGTGCGCGTGGTTGCCACCGAGAAGAACTACTCGCAAGGCAATCTGACGCAGACGGGCAACTCGCTCGACCTCGCGATCCAAGGCCGCGGCTTCTTCCAGATCCTCATGCCGGACGGCACCGTCGGCTACACGCGCGATGGCAGTT
This sequence comes from uncultured Gammaproteobacteria bacterium, assembly GCA_966434585.1. Lineage (GTDB taxonomy): Bacteria > Pseudomonadota > Gammaproteobacteria > Steroidobacterales > Steroidobacteraceae > DATELY01. The sequence goes on from CBJNAT010000800.1 coordinate 859, forward strand.
TCCAGGTGAACGCACAGGGCGAAATGGTGACCTCGAGCGGCTACACACTGCAGCCGAGCATCAGCATTCCGCAAGGTGCGCAGAGCGTGACGATCGGCAGCGACGGGACCGTGAGCGTGCTGCTCGCGGGCCAATCCGCAACGAGCCAGGTGGGCTCGATCCAGCTGGTCGATTTCATCAATCCCGCAGGCTTGCAGCCTCGTGGCGAGAACCTGCTGGTCGAATCGGCCGCGAGCGGTTCCGCGCAGCCAGGCACACCGGGCCTCAACGGCTTAGGCTCCCTTGCGCAGGGTTCGCTCGAGAGCTCGAACGTGAATGTCGTGGAAGAGCTCGTGAACATGATCGAGACGCAGCGCGCCTACGAGATGAACTCGAAGGCGATCTCGACGACGGATCAGATGCTGGAGTACGTCACACAGACGCTGTGAGGGGATGGGGTGTGGGGCTTGGGGCATGAGGTCAGAGAAATAATGAAGAGTCTTTTTTTCAGTTGCAGGGTGTTAGTGACCAGCTGGTTCACAGGTTTTCCGACCCCAAACCCCAGGTCCCAGGCCCCAGGCCTAGCGATCGCATGCGCGATCGCGCTCGCCGGCTGCGCCGCTTCGCCCACCGACGATGAGTTCTCCGCGACGTGGCCGGAAGAACTGCCCGCCGATACGCCGGCCGATGGCGCGATCTATCACGCGGGGCACGATGTCGCGCTGTTCGAGAACGCGGTGGCGCATCGCGTTGGCGACACGCTGACGATTACACTGGCTGAAAGCACGAATGCATCGAAGAGCTCGAAGACTTCGACGAAGAAGGCCACGACGATCGATATGCCAGGGCCCACGATTGCCGGCCAGCCGGTCACGGTGAACGGCAACGAAGTGCTCAACGTCGATGTGGACAACGAAGCAACGTTCGATGGGGAAGGCGCCAGCACTCAGAGCAACAAGCTCCAGGGCAACATCACCGTTACGGTGGCGAAGCGACTGAGCAACGGCAATCTGCTGGTGCGTGGGCAGAAGTGGATACAGATCAATCAGGGCAAGGAGTACGTGCGTATCCAAGGCATCGTGCGGCCCATCGACATCCATCCCGACAACAGCATTCCTTCATACAAAGTTGCGGACGCAATGATCGCGTATGGGG
>CBJNAT010000801.1:0-1992 GCA_966434585.1 uncultured Gammaproteobacteria bacterium
CACGCCCCAGGCCCTTTTTCACAGTCGATCCGGACGTTCCAGTAACTCCCGCAACAGCGCCAGGAACTGCGCCCCCACTGCCCCATCGATCGCTCTGTGATCGCACGAGAGCGACAGATGAACGGTCGTTGCAAGCGCGAGTTGTCCGCCGTTCTCGACCGGTCTGCGTCGTGCCGCGCCGACCGCGAGAATCGCGCCTTGTGGCGGGTTGATGATCGCGTCGAACTGATCGATGCCGTACATGCCGAGATTCGAGACCGAGAAAGTGCCGCCGACGTATTCGTCATTGCGTAAGCGTCCGGCACGTGCGCGCTCGGCGAGATCGCGAACGGTCGTGGCTATCTCGACAACGGACTTCGTGTTCGCTGCACGCACGATCGGCGTGATCAACCCTCGGTCCGTTGCAACCGCCACGGCGATATCGGCATTGGGGAAGCGATGAATCTCCTCACCGTGCACTTGCACGTTCACGTTGGGCGATTCGGCGAGCGCGATGGCAACCGCGCGTAGTAGATAGTCGTTCAAGCTGGGCAGCAGGCCGCCCGCTTGCCGCGCCTGCTCCCGCAGTTTCACCACCGCATCCAGATTCACGCTGGTGCGTAGATAGAAATGCGGAATCGTCGTCTTCGAGGTCGTGAGCTGCTTGGCGATCGCTTTGCGAATCGGCGAGAAGCGCTCGATGACGGGCTGATTGCGCGCCCCAGAGGTGCGTTCGACGCCGGCAGCACGCAACACATCGCGTTGGCTGATGCGGCCGCGAGCACCTGTGGGCGGCACACTCGCCAGGTCCACACCGTGCTGCAGAGCGGCTCGCTTGGCATACCCCGATGCGTAGTGGCTCTCGAGCGCTGCCGTGGTCACCGCGACGGACACCGGCGCGCCATTGGCGCTCGGTCGCGGCGGCTTCGATGCCTGATCGACATCTTGCAGCGTGATACGTCCGTCGCGTCCGCTGCCCTGCACCGTGGCGACATCGACGTTGCGTTCCAATGCGAGCCGCTGTGCTGCGGGACTGATCGCAGTGTCCTTCGTAACAGCGAGTGACTCCGCACGTGTGGCGGTGTCGTTGGAAGTCGTCGCACTCGCTGCCGCGCTGCCGCTCGCAACTTTGAAGTTGCGCAGAAAGTCGTCCACTTCCTCGGCACTGGCCGGCTCCTCGGCAAGGACAGCGAGCAACGCGCCGACTGGGTATGTCTCGCCCGCGTCGGCGACGCGTCGAGCCAAGTGCGCGTCGTGCTCCGCTTCGAGATCGTTGACGATTTTGTCCGTTTCGATGAGCGCGATGATCTGACCTTTCGCGATTCTCTCGCCCTCGCCGACGTTCCATTCGGAGATGCGGCCTTCGACCATTTCGATGCCCCATTTGGGCATCGTCAGCGCACGTAGCTTGCTCATGGCCCTTGTCTCATGCGCGGTAGGCGAGTGTGCGACGCACAGCGGCTTCAATACTCGCCGCAGACGGCAGGTACGCCTTCTCGAGCTCGCGTGCGAACGGGATCGGCGTGTGCGGCGCGGTGACCATCTCCACGGGCGCCTTCAACGCCGCGAATGCTTTGTTAGCTGCGAGTGCTGCGATGTCCGCGGCGAGACTGCAACGCGGCGGGCTTTCATCGGCGACGATCAGACGGCCGGTATTTTCGACGCTGTCGAGGATCGTCTCTTCGTCGAGCGGGCTCGTGGTGCGCAGGTCGATGACGTCGCAAGCGATGCCCTCCTTCGCCAAGTTATCCGCAGCGGTCTGCGCAAAACCGACTAGCTGACCGCAGGTCACGATGCTCGCGTCGCTCCCCTCTCGCACCAGCGCGGCATGGCCGAACGGCACCAGGTATTCGCCGTCCGGCACTTCGCCCGTTACGCCGTACAGCGTCTTGTGCTCGAAGAACATCACGGGATCGTCGCCACGCAATGCTGTCGTCAGCAGCCCCTTCGCGTCGGCGGGTGTGGTCGGCATCACGACCTTCAATCCCGGAATCGAGGTGAGCATCGAGTACA
>CBJNAT010000802.1:0-1989 GCA_966434585.1 uncultured Gammaproteobacteria bacterium
AGAGCAACGACGCTACCGACATGCGAGCGCGGGTTACGCTTTGCGGGTCGGCGGGCAGCAACTTCAGTGAAGTACCAGAACATCGTCAATCTGTTCGAGTGAGCGTGCGATAGAAGAATTTCCGCCGCGAGGCGTCGGATTCGACGATGCAGCCCCGTCTTTGATTCATAGACGTCCACCGAACGCGGAGACTGCGATGCCGAAGATGATCTTCGTCAACCTGCCTGTGGCCAACCTGGGCGCATCGATCGCCTTCTACAAAGCGCTCGGCTTCCAGAACAACCCGCATTTCACCGATGACACGGCCGCGTGCATGGTTTGGAGCGAGGCCATCCACGTCATGCTGCTCACGCACGAGAAGTGGCGGACGTTCACGACGCGGCCGATTCCGCCTACGACGTCGAGCGAGGTGTCGCTTGCCCTGTCCTGCGAAAGTCGGGACGAAGTCGATGCCATGATCAAGGCGGCGGCCGCGAACGGCGGCACCGCGGATATCAATCCGGTTCAGGATCACGGCTTCATGTACGGCCGCGATCTGACGGATCTCGACGGTCACATCTGGGGACCGATGTGGATGGACCCTGCAGCGATTCCTGCTGGGGCTCAATGAGCACGTAAGTCAGTGGTGCGGTGTCGCAAGTTTTTCCGTTCGCCCTGAGCCCGTCGAAGGGCTCTGGCCCTGAAGGAAGAGCGTTTCGACAAGCTCAACGCGAACGGAACAGGCGCGGCCCGCGATGCTCACCCCATCTTGCGCTCCGCGCGCGGACACGCCAGTCCGAGCGCGCGACGCCCCATTGCTTGCCCCTCTGATCAGCTCTGACACTCACGTCGCCCGGTGAAATCGCTCGAGCGCTCCAGCGCGTCGCGGTTCCACGCACCCAACGTGGCCGCGGCCTCATACGTGCTCTGCAGGAATTCGAGCAGTGCGTCGTCCGGGGAGCCAGCGTTGCGCAGGTCTTCATACGGCAACAGGAATTCACCGAGCGTCGCATCGTAATGCGCTGCGGGCGGGCGCACCGTAGCGCGCTCGAAGTGTTCCGGCTTTGGATACGCATATGAGTAGAACGCCGCGTGCGGATACTGCTCGTTTCCGGCCCAGAAGCCCGCACTGCTGACCTCGTGCGAATACGCTTCTTTCGCCACCCAATCGGGCAGATTCGGTACGCCACCGGGATGCTCGGGCGCAGTTCGGCCCGAGAAACGCGTCACTGCAAGATCGGCGCTGCCCCAGAAGTAGTGCACAGGGCTGCACTTACCGATGAAGCGCGCTCTGAACTGCTCGAAGAGGCACGCCGTCCGTGCGAGTACGCGCCAATAACGAGCGACATACTCGGCGTCATAGTCGCCATGCACTTTTCATCGCGCTCGAATGGAATGGGCGTCGGCAACTCGTTGGGCAGTGTGCTGATGGTCACTGGCACGCCCAGCTCGGCGAGCTGGACCATCAAGGTGCGATAGAACGTCGCGGTCGACTGCGGCCGCAACGGCAATCGCCTCTGCGCACCATCGCTCACGCGAATCGCGACACAGTGATCGATGCAGTCGAGCTCGATCTGAAAGGTCTTCGTGCCGTGCGCGAGCGCGCGTGTGCTGATGCCACGCGAGGTGATCTGCAAGGCGGCGTGCCACGAGTGATTGATCCACGGCGATTGCACGAGCTGAATCTTGCCGACGATCTGCAACCACAAGTGCAGTGTCTCCAGCGTGCTCTTCCAGGCTTCGTACGGTAATGCGGGCCAGGGATGTGTCGCACTCATGTCGCCTCCGCTACTCGAGCTCCGCCCGCGGACACGCCGAACCGCGCACGCTGCGGCGCGGTTCGGCGAACGTGCCGACCCCTTCAGCGATCTGGATGCGGCAGGTGGTAGCCAGCGTTGCCCCGCCCCATTGCGTATCCAACGTCCATCGGCCCTCGGGCGTTGCGTCATCACGCCACTTCGCGCACTGTTGCCTGCGGAAGTCGCCACCCTTGATGAGTTCGTCCGCGTG
>CBJNAT010000803.1:0-1982 GCA_966434585.1 uncultured Gammaproteobacteria bacterium
CGTGGCCCACCCATTCGATGAGATCGCGAACGGTGACATACGAGCCGGCGCGCTTGGAGATCTTCACCTCCTCACCGCCGCGCATGACGCGCACCATTTTGTGTAGGACGTAGTCGGGATAACCCTGTGGAATGCCGATGTCCAACGCCTGCAGACCAGCGCGGACGCGCGCGACTGTGCCGTGATGGTCGCTGCCCTGGACGTTGATTGCGCGTTTGAAGCCGCGCTCCCATTTCGTCACGTGATAGGCGACGTCAGGCACGAAATAGGTATAGGTGCCATCAGACTTGCGCATCACTCGATCCTTGTCGTCGCCGTACGCGGTCGTACGCAGCCACAGTGCTCCGTCCTGCTCGTACGTCTTGCCGCTCGCGATCAGCGCTTGCACTGCACGGTCGACCTTGCCATCCGTGTAGAGGCTCGATTCGAGGTAGTAGACATCGAACTTCACACCGAACGCCTGCAAGTCCATGTCCTGTTCGCGACGCAGGTACGCCACAGCAAAGTGGCGAATGCCCTCGAGGTCGTTCACATCGCCGCTAGCGACGACTGCCTCGCCATCCAGGGCTTGGACGGACTTTCGCGCAAGAAAGTCATTCGCGATGTCCTGGATGTATTCGCCGTTGTACGCATCGCTCGGCCAGCCTTCGCCGCCCGGCTGCAAGCCCTTCGCACGCGCCTGCACCGAGATCGCCAGGTTCTGGATCTGCACGCCCGCGTCGTTGTAGTAAAACTCCCGCGTGATCGTGTAACCCTGAGTGGCGAGCAACGCTGCCAGCGCATCGCCGAGTGCGGCCTGGCGGCCATGCCCGACGTGCAAGGGTCCCGTCGGATTTGCGGACACGAACTCCACGAGCACGCGCTCGCCGTTACCCTCATGGCTCGTGCCGTAGCGGTCCCCAAGCTCGAGAATGCGGCCGATCTCATCCGCATAGCTGTGCGCCGAGAGATGAAAGTTCACGAACCCCGCGCCCGCAGCTTCCACCTTCAGGAACAGCGCGTTCTGACTTAGCAACGCAGCGAGGCGCTGTGCGACTTCACGGGGATTGCGGCGTGCCGGCTTCGCAAGGCGCAGTGCAATGTTGGTGGCGAAGTCGCCGTGCGCAGCCTCGCGCGTGCGCTCGATCTCGATCTCGGGCACGGTCACATCGGCCGGTAACACATCGCCGCGCAGGGCTTGGACGGCGTCCCGCACGAGTTGGGCAATTTGATCTTTCATGAGTGGGTCGGACGAGGTGGGCGCGGAGTTTAGCAGCGGGCGTCTCTGGTGCTGAGGCTCAAAACAACTCGAGCGGGTCTACATCGATCGTCCAGCGCACGCGACGCGCATCCGGGAGCTCATCCAGCAGCGGTAGCCACGCGCTCAAGGTGCGCTGTAGAGGTCCGTGCTTCTCGGCTTTCAACAGCAACTGCGCGCGGTAGCGACCGACGCGCTTTTCCATGGGCGCAGGTGCCGGACCCAGGAGCTGGACCGGACCCGAGGCGAGTTCGAGGGCGCGCGCGCGTGCGGCCTTCAGAAACTGCATCGCGAGCTGCGGCTGCGAGGCATCGGCGCGCAGCAGCGCTAGGCGCGAGTAGGGCGGCCACTTCGCCACCGCACGCTCAGCCAGCGCGGCGTGAGCAAACCCCTCGTACCCCGCCGTGATCAACTGCTGCAGGAGCGGATGTTGCGGGAACTCGGTTTGGATGAGGACTTCGCCGGCGCGCGCGGCGCGACCTGCGCGACCGGCCACTTGGATAATCGTCTGCGCCAAGCGCTCGCTCGCGCGAAAATCGGTGCTGAAGAGTCCCTGATCTGCATTCAGCACGACGACCAGGCTCACTTCCGGAAAATGATGGCCCTTCGTGACCATCTGGGTGCCGATGAGAATGCGCGCGGCACCCGTATGCACACGCTCCAGTTCGGCTTCCAGGGAGCCCTTGCGCCGCGTGCTGTCGCGATCGATGCGAGCGGTCGCGATCTGCGGGAACAGTTCGGCCAG
>CBJNAT010000804.1:0-1980 GCA_966434585.1 uncultured Gammaproteobacteria bacterium
ATTTCCTGCCCACGCCCCACGCTCCATGACCCACACCCATTCTGAAGAGCACAACGAATGAATCCGAAGAACATTGCAGCGATCGTGACAGGTGGCGGATCAGGGCTAGGTGCGGCCACTGCTGAGAAACTTGCGGCCGAGGGCGCGAAGGTCACGATCTTCGACATGAACGAACAAACCGGTCAGGCGACCGCGGCCAAGATCGGCGGCACGTTCATGAAGGTGAATGTCGTGGACGTCACCCGAGTGAGCGAAGCCGTGCTTGCGGCTGAGCAGCAGAATGGCGTGGCACGCGTCCTGGTGAACTGCGCCGGCATCGGGCATGGCTGCAAGACGGTCGGCAAGGACAACGTGCCGCATCCGCTCGATCAGTTCCGCAAGGTGATCGAGGTGAATCTGATCGGCACGTTCAATGTCATCGCGCAGTTCGCTGCTCGATTGGTGCTCGCCGAGCCCATCGGCGAAGAACGTGGCGTGATAGTGAACACGGCCAGCGTCGCTGCCTTCGAAGGTCAGATCGGTCAGGCGGCGTACTCCGCATCGAAAGGCGGTGTCGTCGGCATGACGCTGCCGATCGCACGCGATCTCGCACAGTCCGGCATCCGCTGCGTCACGATTGCACCGGGCATCTTCTACACACCGATGATGGCAACACTACCGCAGAGCCTGCAGGACTCACTGGGCAAACAAGTACCGTTCCCCAGTCGCCTGGGCAGGCCCGAAGAGTTTGCGCTCATGGTTCACAGCATCGTGAGCAATCCGATGCTCAACGGGGAAACGATTCGTCTCGACGGTGCAATACGCATGCAGCCGAGATAAGTACCCTCACCACCCTCTCCTCGTTCACCTCTCCCGGTTCCGGGAGAGGTCGACGCGCGGCGGGTGAGGGCAGCTGCGAAGCGCAGCTGTTCTGACTCTGCCGAACTGCTTAACACGACCAGGAAAGTTTCTATGCACTTGAAAACGCGTTTCACCGAGCTCGTTGGCATTCGATATCCGATCGTGCAAGGCGGCATGATGTGGGTGGGCCGTGCCGAGCTCGCCGCCGCCGTTTCGAATGCCGGCGGCCTAGGCATTCTCACCGCACTCACGCAGCCGACACCGGATATGTTGCGTGCCGCGATCGCGCGCTGCAACAAGATGACGGACAAGCCCTTCGCGGTGAATCTCACGATTCTGCCGTCGATGACTCCGCCGCCGTACGCCGAGTATCGTAAGGCCATCATCGACAGCGGCATCAAGATCGTCGAAACCGCGGGCCACAACCCGCGCGAACATGTCGAAGACTTCAAGTCGCACGGCATCACCGTCGTTCACAAGTGCACGGCCGTGCGTCATGCGCTCTCCGCCGAACGCATGGGCGTCGATGCGATCTCGATCGACGGCTTCGAGTGCGCAGGTCATCCGGGCGAAGACGACATCCCTGGATTGATCCTGATCCCGGCAGCCGCCGACAAAGTGAAGATCCCGATGATTGCCTCGGGCGGCTTCGGCGATGGTCGTGGCCTCGTCGCCGCGCTCGCACTCGGGGCGGACGGCATCAACATGGGCACTCGATTCTGCGCCACGGTGGAAGCCCCCATTCATCCGAGAGCAAAGCAGCTGCTCGTCGAGAACGATGAACGCGGCACGAACCTGATCTTCCGCTCGCTGAAGAACACGGCGCGCGTCGGCAAGAACAGCGTGTCCGACAAGGTCGTGGACATTTTGAAGAAGCCTGAGGCGAAGTTCGAAGACGTCGCGCATCTAGTGAAAGGTGCGCAAGGCCGTGTGCTACTCGAGACGGGCGACATCGACGCTGGCCTCATCTGGGCAGGCCAGGTGCAAGGCTTGATTCACGATATTCCGACGTGCAAGGAACTCATCGACCGCATCGTGCGCGAGGCGAATGAGATCATTCAGAGACGGTTGCCGGGGTTCGTTGGCTAGGAAAGCCCTGATTTACTCCGGTTCGCCCTGAGCTCTTCGATCTGGCTCAGC
>CBJNAT010000805.1:0-1979 GCA_966434585.1 uncultured Gammaproteobacteria bacterium
TACTCGAGCGCGGAAGCCAAGCCGAAACAGTCCGTCACGGTGATGGTCACCAAGGAGCATGTATTCGTCCAAGGCGAGTACGTGGCCGATCTCGCGCAGGTGCGCAGTTCGAACAGCGAGCTCATCGAGCCGCTGCGTCAGGTGCTCGAGCGCCCGATGCTGGCGAGCAACGAAGAGCAAGCCGATAGCGAGCGCGAGATCACCGTGATTGCCGATAAGACGCTGCCGTTCGAGCTGGTGCAGAAGGTCATGGCGACCTGCTCCGCGTCGGAGTTCGGCACGTTGTCCCTGGCGGTCCTACAAAAGGAGAAGCCGGCCAATGCAGCTAGCTGAAACGAAACTGGAGGCAGCAGCTGAGCTCGCCGACGAGCCGCGCGCTGCGGAAACACTCGTCGATACAGGACCGGATCGCGAAGCGCTTGCAGCGAAGCTCGAGGAAGCGCGGCAACAGGTCGATCGCCTCGCGGGCGAGCTGCGCATCGTCGATGGGGAGCTGGAGGGCCTTGCCATTGCGCGCGGGCAACATCAGCTGTTGCTGTCTGCGTGCACGAAGCTCGAAGAGTTGAGCGCTGCGGGCGGTGGCGAACTCTTCTGGGGAGATCGTGCAGCGGTGCAGGCCGGTGCACAGCAGGTCGCGCGCGTGAGAGAGCGGGCCACCGAGTTCCAGCACTATGTGAGTGCGATCGAAGATCGGCGTGCGGCGCTGATCAGCGGCTTGAACGCACACCAGGGATACGCGCACGGCATCGAAGACGAGCTCTTCGAAGCACTGGAAGAGGAAGAGCGTCGTCAGCAGGAGTGGCTCGTCGAGCGCGAGATCAGCGCGCTGCCGGCTCGCAAGATGGCGATGCCGTGGGCGCGCGGCGGCGAGGAAGATCGTCGCTTCCGCAAATCGCTCGGCACGGCGCTGCTCTTGAGTCTGATCTTCGCGGTGGTCCTGCCGTACATCCCGCTGCCGAAAATCCTTACCGACGCGCAGATCGAAGTGCCCGAGCGCGTCGTGAAACTGATGATGAAGCCACGGCCGAAGCCGCCGCGCGAGCAGGTTCGTCCAACACCGCAGAAGAAGCCGCTCGAGCAGAAGCTAGCGAAGGACGTGCAGCAAAAGCCAGTCGTCACGGATAAGCCAGTGGCCGAAAAGCCCGGCGCAACGCCAGCCCCGGTCGATCAGGGCCTGCTTGCGTTCCGCGACCAGCTCGCGAATCTGCAGCAAGATCAGGTCGTAGCACGCCTCGGTGCACAAGCGAACGTCGACAGCTCTGGCGATGGCGCGAAGAGCATCGAACGCAAGATGCTCACGACCAACGCGCCCGGCTCGAGCGGCGGCATCAATCTTGGCTCGTTGAGCCGTGGCACCGGTGGCACCGGCGGCAAGGGCATGACCGGCACACAAGTCACTCGCGTGACCAGCCAGATCGGCGGCATCGGCAAGCCGGGCGCGGATCGTCCGCTGAACGGCGACGGTGTTGCGAACGGCCGCACGGACGAAGAGATTCAGATCGTCTTCGATCGGTACAAGGCGTCGCTCTATCGGCTCTACAACCGCGAGCTGCGCAAGGATCCGACGCTGCGCGGGCAGATGGTGCTGAGGCTAACGATCGAGCCCGATGGCAGCGTGTCGATGTGTCAGCTGCATGCCTCCGACATGAATGCGCCGGATCTCGGCACGCAGGTGGTCGAGCGCGTGAAGACGATCAACTTCGGGGCGAAAGACGTCCCGCCGATCACGATTCTGTATCCGATCGATTTCCTCCCGGCCGCCTGACGGTTGCAACAGCAACCGCAACGGCACGGGAATGATTCGGTCACTGAGATGACATAGCACGAGAGAACTTTTTCGTAAGCGATCCAGACAAGGGCAAAACCACCGAAAGGTGGTGACGCAAAGTCACCGGTCTACAGGGCGTTGTTTCCAACGCCCCAAGACAGCGGGACCGCCGGATTCGTCAGTCCGATTATCGATCGGACGTCCTCGGTCA
>CBJNAT010000806.1:0-1972 GCA_966434585.1 uncultured Gammaproteobacteria bacterium
GAGGCGAAGGAGCGCGGGCGGAATCAGCTCGTGGCGATCGATATCGGTGTGGCGTAGTAGCGCTATGGGGCAATGGGCGCTGGCGTGATCAGCGCCACGACGCCGAACCGCGGGTGATCGATGTAATGAATCTCGGTGCTGCGCATCCGCCTCGTTTGCTTCAGCACATAGCGACTGTCGTCGCCTGTGGGTTGATACGTGAGATCCAACGTCAGATGTAGATACCGGCCGCGCGCGAGCGCCGCTCGTCCCGAGACGCCCGCATCCAGTCCCAACCCACCCAGCGACACGAATCGTGTCGTATCCCGTCCGGTCGCAGGCTGCGTCCAGCCGATGTGAGCAAGTGGCTGGTACCCGCGGCTACGTTTCAACGTGTCGTAGATGGCGTTGAGCTTCATTCGCTCGAGCGGCAGCTTCGGAAAGGTCGTCTCCGCGGCAGATGGATCTGCGGATTCCGCATCAGCGGTCGCATCACCCACCCCGCTGGCGAGCGACCACTGTTCTGCCGAGCCGCCAGCGCCCAGATTGCGAAAGACGATGAGTTCGACGTCGTAAGCGGACGTCGGTGCTTGGGCGGGCGTATACAGCGGTAGCGTGAGCAGCACGAGCGCGAGCACCGAACGCAACCTTGCGAGCAGAGAGATTCGCGAGCGCATCGATAGTCCTATTCGCTTCGAGGTGGCGGAGTTTACCAGTGAGTGTGAGCCTCAATGGCGGACGCGTTTGTCGCCCTTCGCCTTGGGTTGCTCGACGGGAGCGGGTTTAGCGAGTGTCTCCAGCAGCGTCTCTGCCGCATTGAAGCGCTGCTCGTCCACTTCCATATTCAAGGTGATGCGGAGTTTTGTCGGGCCATCGAAGCGATGCGTGCGCGAGTTGGCCTGAACGTAACGGATCAGCGTGCCCGGATCGATCCGAGTGTCCTTGTCGAACGTGAGCGATCCGCCGCCCGCGCCGAGATCGAGCTTGCGGATGCCCAGTTGCCGTGCGAGCAGTTTCAGCTCCGCCAGTCTGAACACGTTCTTCGCCGCGGCCGGCAGCAGCCCGAAGCGGTCGATCATCTCCACCTGCAGCTCGCGCAGCGCATCGGAATCGCGCGCAGCGGCAATCCGCTTGTAGAGCACGAGGCGCGTGTGCACGTCGGGCAGATAGTCTTCGGGGAACAACGCCGCGACGTGCAGATCCAGCTCCGGTCCTTGATGCATCGGCTCGTCGAGCTGCGGCGTCTTGCCTGACTTCAGCGCATTGACGGCGCGCTCGAGCATTTCCATGTACAGCGCAAAGCCAATCTCCTGAATCTGGCCGCTTTGCTCCTCGCCCAGCAGCTCGCCCGCGCCGCGGATCTCGAGGTCGTGCGTTGCCAGCGTGAAGCCTGCGCCCAGATCCTCCAGCGACTCGATGGCTTCCAGCCGCTTCGATGCATCGGCGGTCATGGCGCTGCGCGGCGGCGTGAGCAGATACGCATACGCTTGGTGATGCGAGCGGCCGACTCGACCACGCAACTGATGGAGCTGCGCCAGGCCGAATTTGTCCGCGCGATCGATGACGATGGTGTTCGCGGACGGCACGTCGATGCCGCTCTCGACGATCGTCGTGCACACCAGCACGTTGCAGCGCTGGTGGTAGAAATCGAGCATCACCTGTTCGAGCTCACGCTCGCGCATCTGGCCGTGCCCAATCGCGATGCGCGCTTCCGGAACGAGCTTCTGCAGTTCCGTCGCCGTCTTCTCGATGGTTTCCACGCTGTTGTGTACGTAGTAGATCTGGCCGCCGCGGCGGATTTCGCGCAAACACGCTTCGCGAACGGTCGCAGCGTCGTAAGGCGATACAAAAGTCTTGATCGCAAGCCGAGCGGCGGGCGGCGTCGTGATGAGCGACAGCTCGCGCAAACCGCCGAGCGCCATGTTGAGCGTGCGGGGAATCGGTGTCGCCGTGAGCGTGAGTACGTGCACTTCGGCTCGCAAATTCTTCAACC
>CBJNAT010000807.1:0-1971 GCA_966434585.1 uncultured Gammaproteobacteria bacterium
TCCTTCAGCACGCCCGCTGGGAACTCGTACGAGCAGGCCACCAAGCTGCAAGGCACGATCTTCAATCACGGCTTGAAGGGCTTCGGAAAGCTCTACGAAGTGCACGGCCAAGCGCTGCGCATGGAAGGGATGCTCATGGCGTGCTCGCAAGACGCTCTAGCCGGCGACGTGCGGCTGGATTCCCCGACGATCCTCAACGCCTCCTTTAGCTACATGAAGACCAGCGGCGCCGACATGCAGTCGCTGGCGATCGAGATCGCTGCCGCCGTGGAGAGCGCCACGCGCGCGTTCGTCATCGGCTTCGCGGATTCGTTCCGTGCCACCGAGCTGAACAGCGATGCGAACCGCGAGCGGGTGTGCAAGGCTGTGATGACCGCTGCCAACAACTTCCTCGCTGCCAAGACGGCTGGCGTGCAGGAGTGGGTAGAGCCGCAGGGCTAGTATGAGACGAGGGGTCGGACTCCTTGTCGCGACCCTCGTGCTTTGAGCGAAAAGCGTGGTTTTTGCTCAAAGCTCGCCACCTGCGGCGGCGGGGCACATCCTTGTGCCCGGGTGGCACTCGATGAAGGATTTCATAATCTTTCGGCGTCGTGCGGCGCGCCTTGAGTAACTAGCTACCTCCCTTGCCTCCGCAATCGGCATCGAGGCAATCGCTCGTCTCGATCTGAATCGTCGCGTGTGTGATGGCGAATTCTTGCGCAAGCACACGTTTTGCTTCACGCAGCGTGTGCCCATGGTCTGCATGCGGGGCGATGAGCAAATGCATCGTGAGCAATGTCTCGTGAGGTCCCGCCAGCCAGCAGTGCACGTGATGCACGTCTTCGATCGCTGGCACCTCTCGCTCGAGTACGGCGCGCAACTCGGCAAGATTCAGCCACTCGGGTGCACCTTCCAAGAGGATATGCGTCGATCGCTTGACGAGGCTCCACGCGCTGCGGACGAGTAACGCGCAAACGAGCAGCGACAGCAGCGGATCCGCAGGCAGCCAGCCCGTCCACAAAATGATCAGCGCGGCCAGAATTGCCGCGGCGGAACCGAGCAGATCGCCAACTACGTGCAACGTTGCTGCGGCCATGTTCATGTCGTGTCCGCTGCTCGGCCGCAGGATGGCAAACACGATGATGTTCGACAGCCCGCCGAGCGCCGCGATCCACAACATGGGCCATGCATCCACGGGACGCGGCTCGAGCAGCCGCAAAATGGCTTCGACGGCGATCCACGCGACGATCAGAAACAGCGCCAGCCCGTTCACGAGTGTCGCGATGACGCGGAGCCGCTGGTAACCGAAGCTGCGCTTGTGATCGGCAGGGCGGGAGGCGATACGCAGCGCAACCCATGCGAGGGTCAACGCGGCTGCATCCGTCAGCATGTGACCGGCATCTGCAATCAGCGCGAGCGAACCGGCGATCATCCCGCCAACCGCTTCCAGCAGCATGAACGTGGTGGTCAGCACGATCGCGAGCAGCAGTCGCCCACGGTGCTGCGCGTCGATGTTCAGATGTTGATGATCGTGATCGCCGGCGTCGTGCGCGTGGGCGTGTTCGTGCTCGTGGCCGTGATCGTGTCCAGCGTGATGATGGGCAGCCATGAGCCTCAGAATAAGCCCTCGCAGCGGGATGGCAACCCGCGTGGCCTGTCGCAGGAAGCGATGGAGCGGGCATGTACCGAGTGGCACTCGCTATACTGCGGGCCCGCTTGGCACCGCATGAACCGGGTTCGTGTCCGTCAAAACCGCAGTTGGCCCATTGCTCTCCGTCGTCGTCCCCGTCTGCAACGAAGCGGAGAACGTTGTGCCGCTGGGGTTGGAAATTCAGGCGGCGCTGGCTGACCGGGAAACCTTCGAAGTCATCTTCGTGGACGATGGCAGCACCGATGGCACCGCAGGTCAGGTGCTCGCGCTCCGCGCGCGGGTGCCGCAGACACGCCTCATCAAGCACTCGCGCCGCAGCGGCCAAAGCATCGCATTACATA
>CBJNAT010000808.1:0-1971 GCA_966434585.1 uncultured Gammaproteobacteria bacterium
CGTCTGCGATGCAGCCGAGCTCAGTGGACCTTTGGTGTGACGCCGCTGTAAGAGCGAGGAGTGAAGTCATGACGACATTCGTGTTTCCGGGCCAAGGCTCGCAGCGCCGTGGGATGGGAGAGGATCTGTTCGACCGTGTTCCTGAGTTCACCTCCGTGGAACGCGATGGTGATCGCATACTGGGTTATTCGGTGCGGGAGCTTTGCCGACTGGATGCTGAGAATCGGTTGAATGACACCCGTTTCACCCAACCGAGCTTGTATGTCGTCAACGCGCTCTACCACTACCGAGCATTGCAAGAGAGCGACGGGCCGCGCTTCGTCGCGGGCCACAGCCTGGGTGAGTACAACGCGCTGCTCGCCGCCGGTGTGTTCGACTTCCTAACGGGCCTGCAGCTAGTGAAGAAACGCGGAGAGCTGATGGCACAAGCCAAGAACGGTGGCATGGCAGCGGTCGTCGGCTTGCCGAACGAGCGCGTGGCGCAGCTCCTATATGAAAGTGGTCTCACGAGGCTCGATGTTGCGAACTACAACTCGTCTACGCAAACAGTCATCTCGGGTCCGCTCGCGGACATCGCGACCGCGGAGCCTCTCTTCGAGAAAGCCGGGGCATCGCTGTACATGCGGTTGCCCGTGAGCGCGGCGTTCCATTCGCGCTATATGGGGCCCGCGGCCGATGCCTTTGCAGATTTCATTCGATTCTTCTCCTTCTCCGCGCCGAAGATACCCGTAGTAGCCAACGTGACCGCGGAGCCATATCCCACCACTCGGGCGGAAAGTATTCCGACGTTGCTCGTACGCCAGATCACTCATCCCGTGCAGTGGACCCGCAGCATCGAATTTCTGGGGGAACAGGGGATGACAGAGATCAAAGAAGTTGGCCCCGGCAACGTGCTCACTCGGCTCGTGCAGCAGATCCAGAAAGCCGCGGCATGAGCCGGCAGTTGCAACGTGCACATGCCAAAACGATTGATTAATAGGTAAATCCGCCGAAATCAAGGCAGTATTGTCACGATGCGGCAGCTGGTGAGCGAGGCGCACGATGAAATACTTTCATTTGATATGGGGCGGGCTGTGGCGCAGGCGCACGCGCACGGTCCTTACATCTCTATGCGTGATCGTCGCGTTCCTGCTCATCGGCGTGTTGCAGGGATTGAACCACGGCATGGCAGCGTTTGTCGGCAAGCTGAACTTGGATCGGCTCTACGTCATGAACCGCATCAGCATGCTGAACGAGATGCCGCTGTCTGCGATGCGTGACATCGAAAAAGTCCCCGGCGTCGAGCAGGTCGCCTATTGGGGGTACTTCGCCGGCTATTTTCGGGACCAACGCAATCGCATCGGAGTCGTTGCGGCTGACGTCGCGACCGTCTTCGCCATGTATCCCGAACTGAAGATCGACCCAGCGCAGTTGCAGGCTATGGCGCGCACGCGCACCGGAGCGATCGTCAGCAACACATTGGCCCAACGCTTCGGCTGGAAGCCAGGGGACCGCGTGCCCATGCAGACCTCGATCTGGACTAATAAGAGCGGCAGCCGTGCCTGGTACTTCGACGTCGTCGGAATCTATGAGCGATCCGGGCAATCGGCCCTCAGTAACGACCTCTTCTTCATAAATTACGATTTCTTCGACGATGAGCGCGCGTGGTCGAACGGCACCGTTCATCTGTTCATGGTAAAAGTGGATGATCCGAGCCGCGCCACTTCCATCTCCAAAGCCATCGATGCCTTGTTCGTCAATTCGAGCTCGCAAACGCGCACCCGCAGCGAGCGCGCCTATGCGCAAGCGCAACTGCGGCAGATCGGCGACATGAGCCTGATCGCCAACTCCATCGTCGGTGCGGTGCTCTTCACGCTGTTATTCGTTACTGCGAACACCATGATGCAGGCGGTGCGCGAGCGCATTCCCGAATTCGCAGTTCTGAAGACGCTGGGATACTCCGAGAGCAAAGTGTTGACGCTCGTGCTCATC
>CBJNAT010000809.1:0-1970 GCA_966434585.1 uncultured Gammaproteobacteria bacterium
ACTGTAAATTGGCGAGCAGCAGATAGGTCTCGGCGTGGCCCCATGTCGCTGCGTCGTCCGCGCTGAACAGCAAGCGCTCGAATGTGGCCGACGCACGTTGCGCATGCTCCAGTGCTTTCGCTGCGTTGCCATCGTTCATCGCACAGAGCGCCTGGGCGTACAGCACCCGCGGATTGCGAGGCGCGAGTTCGATCGCCTTTGCCAGGGAGCTCTGCCGTTCGCATTCTCGTTTGAGCGCTCGGGCACCGGTCGAGAGCAGACCGTTCTGCTGGTGAACGCATAGGCCGCGCACGGCGAGCGCCTCGGCGTGTCGCGGGTCCAGCTTCGCTGCAGATTCGAGGTGCTGGCTGCAGCGCTCCAAGGCCTGGGTGCGTCCGGTCGCGGTCGTGATGTCCGCAAGATGCCAGTAGCCGACGCCAAGCTGATACGCAAGTGAGGACGCACGATCTGACGGCACACTCAAGCGCTCGAGATCGCCCAGCGCCGCACGCAACGCTCGCTCATCGCGCGTGTAAAAAGCGTACTGCGCTCGCGCCGCTGCGTCGTCGAGATCCGCGATGGCGGCCGACCCTGCATTGCAGGCGAGCACGAGTGCGAGCCACAGGCCTCCCAGGGACCTGCGTTTGCGGCTGCTACACTCCTTGCGCGTGACGCCCAACATAACGAGTCGACGATAACACGCAGCCGCTAAAGGGCCTGCCCGGCCGGCAGCGGCTCTTTTGTAAATTGTGGAGTTCGTAACAGTGTCAGTGCCGGCGCTCATCGATATCGGCGCGAATCTCGCCCATGACAGCTTCGATCGCGACCGCGCCGCCGTCATCGAGCGCGCGCACGAGGCTGGCGTGCGCCGCCTACTCGTCACGGGCAGCTCGATCGCAAGCACGCGGGCGGCCATCCGGATCGCACGAGAGTGGCCCAACGCATTGCGGGCGACGGCCGGAATCCACCCACACCATGCCACAGACGTGAACCCCACCACCTTGGGTGAGCTGCGTGAACTGCTACAGGCGCCGCAAGTGCTGGCAGCGGGCGAATGCGGGCTCGATTACTTTCGCGACTTCTCCCCGCGCGATGCGCAGCGGCACGCGTTCGAAGCGCAGCTCGAGCTGGCGGTCGAGAGCGGCAAGCCCGTGTTCCTGCATCAGCGCGACGCGCACGAGGATTTCGCGGCCATCGTGCGCGTGTTTCGCAGTCGGCTCGCGGGCGGTGTCGCTCACTGCTTCACTGCAGGTTTGGATGAGGCAAGGACCTATGTGGAACTCGGTCTATACATCGGCATCACGGGCTGGATCTGCGATGAACGTCGCGGCATGCACCTGCGGGAAGTCGTGCGCCACATCCCACGCGACCGCCTGCTGATAGAAACGGACGCGCCGTATCTCCTGCCACGCAACCTCCATCCCAAGCCGAAAGATCGACGCAACGAGCCGATGTATCTGCCCGCCGTGCTGAAGATGATTGCGGAGTGTCGTGGCGAATCGGCCGAGGAACTGGCGCGAGCGACGACGGCGAATGCGGAGCGGCTGTTTAGCTGGCGGTCAGCTAGCTAGCTAGTCGGCTAGTCTGCTAGCCAGAGATGCTGTTGCCCTACTCTGTCTAGCCGACTAGCTGTCTAGCCGACTAGCTAGCCGCCGTTCACGCCGCCAGCGGATTCGGCTCCGAGTTCCTCTTCACGTTGGCCCAGACATCGCCGAACGCGGCCGTGATGTTGCCGCGCGAACGGTCCACGGGTGGGAAGTGGCTCGTGAGGTCGTCGATGCGCAGCACGTTGCGGGGCCGGCCCTTCGGGAAGTCGCTGCGGCTGGTGAAGACCACACGACCGTCCACCGGCACATCGCCCGATAACAATCGGATGGCTGCCATGCGGTCGTACAGCGCGTGCTGCGGATTCGGAAACGTATAACGCCGTTTCCGGCCGATGGCGGTCCACTCGATCATCTGATCGCCGCCGAAGATCGCGCCGGGCAGAT
>CBJNAT010000810.1:0-1970 GCA_966434585.1 uncultured Gammaproteobacteria bacterium
GTCACGTCACCGATGGTGCTGCGCGGCAGATCCGCTGGTCATCGGGCCAACGGCCCGGATCATGCTCCTAGCCGAAGTATCGCGCTCCGCTTAGAACCGGACGGCATGAACGCCGTGCCCGCCTTCGACGATAATGCCCCGCTTTTCCTCGACCTCCGGAGACCGCGATGCCTGAAGCCTTCATTGTTGACGCCGTCCGAATCGCAGGGGGCCGCCGCAAGGGGCGCCTGGCTGCCGTGCACGCGGTCGACCTCGGGGCCATGGGCCTCAATGCCATTGTCGACAGGACGGGAGTCGATCCGAGCGCCATCGACGATGTGATCTGGGGCTGCGTCACGCAAACCGGCGAACAGAGCAATCACGTCGGCCGCAATTGCGTGCTCGCTTCGAAGCTGCCGCAGAGCGTGCCCGCAGTGAGCATCGACCGGCAGTGCGGCTCGTCGCAGCAGGCCGTGCACTTCGCGGCGCAAGCGGTGATGTCGGGCACCCAGGACCTCGTGATTGCCGGCGGCGTCGAGAGCATGACCCGCGTGGCCATGGGCTCGAATGTGGCGGGCGCACAAGTCTGGCCGGGTTCGGTGCAGAAGCGCTTCGGCGTCGAGACGTTCAGCCAGTTCAAGGGCGCGGAAATGATTGCGAAGAAGTGGGGTTTCAGCCGCGAACAGCTCGATGCGTACGCGCTCGAAAGCCACAAGCGAGCGGCGGCGGCGATCAACGCGAAGGCGTTTGCGCAGGAGATCGTGCCCGTCCGTGTGAAGCTGCCGGATGGCACCGAAGTGCTGCACGATCAAGACGAGGGCGTCCGATTCGATTCCTCCATGGAGGCGCTCGGCAAGCTCGAGCCCATTTCACCGGGCGGTGTGATCACAGCGGGTAATGCAAGCCAGATGTGCGATGGCAGTTCGGCCGTGCTGGTCGCGAGCGAGCAAGCCGTGAAGACGCATGGCTTCAAGCCGCTCGCGCGAATCGTGAATCTCACGGTCACCGGCGGTGATCCGATCATCATGCTGGAAGAGCCTCTGTATGCGACCGACAAGGCCCTGAAGCGAGCGGGCCTCAAGCTCGCTGACATCGATCTGTTCGAAGTGAACGAAGCCTTTGCACCCGTGACGCTCGCCTGGCTGAAGCATACGGGCGCCGATCACGCCAAGCTCAACGTGAACGGCGGTGCGATCGCGCTCGGCCATCCGCTCGGCGCGAGCGGCGCGAAGTTGATGGCGACGCTCGTGCACGCGCTCCGCAATCGTAAGAAGAAGTACGGTCTGCAGACGATGTGCGAAGGCGGCGGCATGGCCAATGCCACTATCATCGAAGCACTCTAAGAGCTGTTTCACATTTACGAAGAGCACGACTGCGATGACTAGTCTCAAGAAAGAAGCCTGCTTGATCGGCGGAGAGTGGGTCACGGGGGATCGCTGGCTCGACGTCGACGATCCCGCGACGGGCAAGGTGATTGGGCGCGTGCCGAAGCTCGGCAAGGCCGAAACGGAACGCGCGATCCGTGCTGCGGACGCTGCGATGGGACCGTGGTCCAAGCTCACGGGTAAGGAGCGTGCCGCGACGCTGCGTCGTTACTACGACCTGATCATGGCCAAGCAGGAAGAGCTTGCGAGCCTGCTCACGCAGGAGCAGGGCAAGCCGCTCTCCGAAGCGCGCAGCGAGATCGTGTACGCGGCCGCGTTCATCGAGTGGTTCGCGGAAGAGGCCAAGCGCGTCTACGGCGACATCGTTCCGAGCCACGCCGCCGACAAGCGCATCGTCGTACTGAAGCAGCCGATCGGCGTCGTCGCCGCAATCACGCCTTGGAATTTCCCAGCCGCGATGATCACACGCAAGATCGGTCCCGCACTCGCGGCCGGTTGCGGTGTGGTCGTGAAGCCTGCGACGCAGACACCGTTCACAGCGCTGGCGCTCGGCGCACTCGCGCAGGAAGCCGGCTTGCCGCCGGGACTCTTGAACGTCGTCACGGG
>CBJNAT010000811.1:0-1970 GCA_966434585.1 uncultured Gammaproteobacteria bacterium
ATTCTTCTCTCGAGTCGCTACGTCGGCGTCACAGGCTTTCGATCTCGCGAGCGCACACGGCAAGCGCATGACTGATGTGTTTCTCCACCATCTTCACCGAGATGCCGCAGTGTTCTGCGATTTGAGGATAGGTCATCAGCTTTACCCGGCTCAGCAAGAACACATTCCGACACTTGGGTGGCAAGCGATCGATCACGTCGTACAGCGCACGTAAATCCTGTTCCGCGGAAAGCTGACGCTCGATGGAAGGTTGATCGGAGACGAGATCGACTTCGTCCACCGAACACTGGTCCTTCACACGACGCGACTGTTCGGCACGACCGAGGTCGTTCGCAACGTTGATGGCAATCCGAAAGAGCATGGACGACGGTGACTTTATGTCGCTCGAGGACTGGTACTGCATCATGCGGATATACGCCTCCTGTGCGACATCGAAGGCATCCTCTGGTACGCGTAGTCGCTGACGCAGGAAGCGAATCAGCGAATCGTGATACCGGCGGATGGTGTCGGGAATCGACAGAGGTTGTTCGTTGACGGCGTTCACAGCCATCGCAGCTTCACTCATGACGGTCATATCTTCTGATCGCACGCTCATTTGCGCTGTCCGGCCGAGCTGCCCACTTCAGCTGGCTCGCGTTGTTGGAAATACCTAAGCACTTTGCGTGCCAACTGCTCCACAGCGCATGTTGTGCGCAGACCTATGGCTGACTGCGAATGAGCTTCTCGTCACACAAAAGCACTGGAAAACTCTGGAACTTTCGCGATCGCAAACAGCACACAAACACCCTTCTGAGTGTGGCGTTTATGTCGCGCGTGCATGGATCCGTAGTGCTGCATTGCTCCTCAGCAGTGCCGGCGCACGATGATGATCGCGCCACGCAGGTGCGCAAACGCAGTGCGCCGTGCTCGCAGTTGGAGCTTGCTCGTACTTCCACGGGGTAGGGCCTCGCCAGCGGTTGGACGTCTGCATCGTCGACTTCCTTTGCACCGCGGATCCGGCGGACCTACCGGACTTCCGCACCTTAAACGGAACATACCTGTGGGAGATCTCATGGCAGCGCGCTCGATGAGTAGATCCATCCTGCTGGCCACGCTCTTGGCCACCAGCTTTGTCCAGGCGGCGGAACCCTTCCAATTGGAAGAAGCCAGCATCCAGAGCATTCAAGCAGCGATTCGATCCGGTGCAACGACCTGTAAACAAGTCGTCGAGGGATACATCGCTCGCGCTCGCGCCTACAACGGCACGTGCTCGAAGCTCGTCACCGCAACGGGCGCCAAGATCAAGTCCGTGCCTGGAGCGATCCGCGCCGGATCGCCGGTGCGATTTCCTACGGGCACGGTTGCGATCGGCAAGCATCTGCCCGACTTCGACAAGTACACAGGATTGCCACCCGATCTCGGTCGCATGGAGCCGACCATGTCCGATCCAGCGGTGTATCAGCAGTTCGGCATGGTGGTTGGCATTCCCAACGCCGGGCAGATCAATGCGCTGGAATCGTTGAACATTCGCGGCGAGCGTTCGGTCACGTGTAAAGGCAAGTTCGACGCAAAGCCGGGCACGCCGTTGCCGAAGGATGCACCTCCAGCCTGCGAGAAGTTCCGCCAGCAACCTGACGCAATCGAATACGCAGCCGAGTTGGATGCGAAGTTCGGCCGCGACTTCGACGCCGAAGCGATGCCGCTCTACTGCGCGCCGATGTCGTTCAAGGCCGTGTACGACACCGCAGACATTCGTTCCACGGGCGGTGGCGACGTGAAGTACGCAATGGATGCTGCTCCGAAGGATTCGACGTTGGTGGCGCGTCTGCGCGGCGCCGGCGCGATCATCTATGCGCACGCACACAACTCCGAGTACAACGGCGGCAGCGGCGATCCCGATGGCGATGCCAAAGTCGAGCGTCCGTACATCGGCGCAGGCGGCTCGCGAGAAACCTGGGGTGGCATGACCTGTAACCCCTACGATACCGAGC
>CBJNAT010000812.1:0-1969 GCA_966434585.1 uncultured Gammaproteobacteria bacterium
AGTTGCAGTACTTGGAAGAGCGCAAGCTCCCGATTCCACCGTACGGCGCCGCCTATTCAGTGAATCGCGGTCTGTGGGGCGTGACGATCGGCGGCAAGGAAACGCTGACTTCGAACGACACGATTCCGGATCACGCGTGGGTCTTGTCGCGCGATGCGTTCGATAAGCCGGCTGCTCCTGAAGTACACACGATCGGTTTTGAGAAAGGCATTCCCGTCAGCCTCGATGGTGCGAAGCTGTCGACGGTCGCGCTCATCGAAAAGGTCGAAGCGATCGGCGCAAAGTTCGGAGTCGGCCGCGGCATTCACTTAGGCGACACCATCATCGGCACGAAAGGCCGCGTGGCGTTCGAAGCACCCGCCGCCGAAGTACTCATCACCGCGCATCGTGAGCTGGAGAAGCTCACGCTTTCGGGCCGCCAACAACGCATCAAGGAAATGCTGGCCGGTCCATACGGCGACCTCGTGCACGAAGGTCAGCACTTGGATCCGGTGTGCCGCGATATCGAAGCTCTCTTCGTGTCGTCGCAGTCGCGCGTCACTGGCGAAGTAAAGGTGCAGTACCGCGCAGGGAATGCGTTCGTTGCGGGCGTGACATCGCCTTACTCGCTCATGGCCGTGAGCAAGGGTGTGTACGGTGAAGCAGCGGGCGAATGGACGCCGCAGGATGCGCTGGGCTTTTCGAAGATGGTCGGGTTGCCGAGCATTTTCTGGCATCGAGCGGGCGGCTAACCAGCTAGTCGGCTAGCGAGCTAGCCAGAGCGCTCGGGGCTCTGGCGAGCAGACTAGCTAGCTAGCCGACTAGCAAGCCCTATGGATTCGACACACTTGATGAGGTAACCACCACTGCAATGAAAACCGTAGTCGTCGACAAGTTGGCGTCCATCACCTTGGCGTGCAATCTCAGCCACGAGTTGCGCATCGAGACCGACAACATTCCGTGCGAGGAAGGTGTCGTCCTGGTCGTCGAAGTGCTCAACAACAAGTCGACGTACAACACGCTCGAGCTGACGAGCGGCCGTATGGCGAAGGTGTCGAAGGGCGACATCGTCGTCGGTGCGCTCGGTCATCGTCAGGCGCTGTTCGGTTATTCCGGTCACCTGCCGACGTCGGTGAAGGAAGGCGACGTCATTCAGATGCTCAACATAGGCGGCGTGCTGGGTGTGTGTGAGTCGGTCAATCCCGAGAAGGGCCAGCCGTTTGATTGTCGTGTACTCGGTGTCGTGCTGCAGTTTCCGTATCTCGGCGAACGCATCGGCGTGCCGGCGCGCGTCGGCTACAAAAAGCTTGATTACGACGCGACGGTCAACACGCGTGCTGTGCCGGTTGTTGCGCTCGCTGGCACCTGCATGGAGGCAGGCAAGACGGCAGCGGCCTGCGCGATCGTCGCTCGCATGCGCCATCGCGGGTTGAACGTGCATGCGTTCAAAGCGACTGGCGTCTCGCTGCGGCGTGACATTCTCGCGATGGAAGATGCCGGTGCGAAGAAGTCGATGATCTTCACCGATCTCGGCGTCGTCACTACCACCGCGAAAACGGGCCCCGCGATCACGCGCATGTTGCTCACCGAGATGGCGCAAGGTCAGCCCGATGTGATCGTGTTCGAGCTGGGCGATGGCATTCTCGGCGCTTACGGCGTTGAAGCGATTTTGTCGGCCGCCGACATTCGCACCGCGCTCACCTCCGTCGTGCTCTCGGCGAACGACCCGGTCGCTGCATGGGGTGGCGTAAAGCTGTTGCGCGAGCAGTTCGATATCGAACCATCCGTCGTCACCGGTCCTGCGACGGACAATGCAGTCGGTGTGAACATCATTCGCGACAAGTTCGGCGTGCCCGCGTTCAACGCCATCACGAGCGGTGCGGCACTGGGTGATGCCGTGATCAAGTCGGTCGGTCTCGACAGTAAGGCCACGCCGGTGGAGGCTGCGAAGTGAGCGAAACAAGGGCGTCAGGCGTCAGGCGTGAGGCTG
>CBJNAT010000813.1:0-1956 GCA_966434585.1 uncultured Gammaproteobacteria bacterium
TGGCCTGCTCGAAGTCGTAGCCATAGGCGAGCAGCTTGGGCTCGCTCCACGCTTTGCCGAAGAAGGAAATCGTCACGGGTAGCCCTTCCGGGGTCATGCCTGCGGGCACGATCAGATCAGGGAAGCCGGTCTGGTTCGCGAAGTTGGTCGGCGAATCGCCACCGGCTCCGGGCGCAGGTGGTTGCGCCGGTTTGATGAGCGTGGCCGGGCGTGGCGAGGTGGGATACACGATCGCATCGAGCTCGTGCTTGTCGAAGATGGCCAAGATACCGGCGGTGGTAGACGCGAGCGCTTCGTTCTTCACGGCGAGAAACTGCGGATCGTTCAGATCGACGGCCTGCGAGGCGGTGTACTTCAGCGCGAATGCCTTCTCCGGGCTGCGGTAGTGAGTGGCCGGATCATTGGCGCGTGCGACGATTTCATCGAAGCTCTTTGGGAAGCCAGCCTTGGTCGTCTGCAGGTACTCGGTGATCTGCGCCTTGAACTCGCTGCTGACGAGGAAGTTGTAGATGCCCTGCTTCGAGTCATTCATGTAAGCCGGGTACTTGACGTCGACGACCTCGGCGCCAAGCTGCTTCAACGTGCCGATCGCCTGCTCAACCACTGCATCGGTGCCCGCATCCTTGCCCATGTAGTCACGCGCGATGCCGATGC
Organism: uncultured Gammaproteobacteria bacterium; assembly: GCA_966434585.1. Lineage (GTDB taxonomy): Bacteria > Pseudomonadota > Gammaproteobacteria > Steroidobacterales > Steroidobacteraceae > DATELY01. The sequence goes on from CBJNAT010000813.1 coordinate 655, forward strand.
GCGCACCTTTGAGTGCGCCGCGTTGCAAGTACTTCGTGTAGTCCTTCTCGAGATGTCCTGCGCTTTTCTGAGTGGCGGCGTCCCCATTGTCGACGCCCGTCATCACGCCGAGAGACAACGCCACGTCGTAAACGCTGCGCGCCATTGGACCTGCCGTGTCGAACGACAGCGCAAGCGGCACGACGCCGTCGCGACTCATCAACCCATGCGTAGGCTTGAGTCCGACGATGCCGTTTGCAGAAGACGGACCGCGCACGGAGCCGCCGGTGTCCGTGCCCAGGCCCACTTGTCCGAACGCTGCCGCAATCGCCGCGCCCGTGCCGCCGCTCGAACCGGACGGACCTCGTGTGAGATCGTGCGGATTGCGCGTTTGCCCACCGGATGAACTGAAGCCGTTGGGCACCTGCCCGGCTTTCAGCACTTCCGGATCTTTCGCACCGCTGACACTGCCGCCGCTGCCGGCGTACTCGCTCAAGTTCACTTTCGCGAGCACGATCGCGCCCGCATCGCGCAGCTGTTTGACGATGTAGGCATCGTCGGGCGCGATGTGACCTTCCAGTAGCTGCGAACCTGCCGTCGTGGGCAAGTCGTACGTGTCGATGTTGTCTTTCAGAAGCACGGGAATGCCATGCAGCGGGCCGCGCACTTTGCCGGCCTTGCGCTCAGCGTCGAGCTTCTTCGCTTCCGCGAGCGCTTTTGGATTTAGCGTGATCACCGCGTTGACGTTCGGTCCTTTCTTGTCATACGCATCGATGCGCTTCAGATACGCGCTCACGAGCTTCTGCGAGGTGAGCTTGCCGCTAGCGAACGCAGCGTTGATGTCGGCGATGGTGGCCGTCTGCAGATTCAGGGTTGCCGCGTGAGTAACGGCAGCGGGAGACAGAGCCAGCGCAATGCTCAAGGCCAGAGTGCGAACGGGGGCGGTGACGTTCATGAAGGGAAGCGGCTCACAGTGACGCGCGAGATTACGTGCACTGTCAGACGGCGGCGAGGTTGGCCTACCCCACCTGGAAGTCGGCTAGTCGGCTAGTCGGCTAGCCAGAGTCGAGAAAGATGCTCTGGCTAGCCGACTAGCAAGCTAGCGGACTAGCTGACGGCTCACCCACTTCCCCCAATCCCCTCCCACACAAACACCATGCTGATGCGCTTGCCATCCATGTCTCGCGGCGGCGTGGCGAGCGAGAGGCGGCCCTGCGCATCGAAGGAGTAGTAGCGCTTGGCGCGTTGACCGATGCTGTTCGGCACGAGATTGCCGTCCTGGACGTGCACCATGCAGCCTTCCGCGGGCAATAGTTCCCAGCG
>CBJNAT010000814.1:0-1954 GCA_966434585.1 uncultured Gammaproteobacteria bacterium
TGCGAAATCCTCATTCGGCCCGAACTGCAGCGGATTGACGAAGATGCTCACGACGACGCGGTCCGCGACCGTGCGCGCGTGCCGCACCAGCTCCGCATGCCCTTGATGAAGGTTGCCCATCGTCGGCGCGAGCGCGACTCGTTCACCGGCGCGTTTCCAACCCGATACCACATCGCGCAGATCACGCGTTCTTGCGACGGTTTTCATGGTTACAGCGTGTGCTTGAATGGATTGAAGTAATGCCGTCCACGGCGGATATGGACCACTTCATTGAACAGCTGTTCGTAGTCCTGCTCGTTGGACACGAAGTCCACGGAGGCCGCATTGACGATGAGCAACGGGGCGGCAGCGTAGTCATGGAAGAACCTCGCATACGCGTCGGCAAGCCGCTCGAGATACCCTCGCTCGATCTGTTGCTCGTAGCGAATGCCGCGACGCGCGATACGCTCGAGCAGAACATCGACAGGCGCCTGCAGATAGATGACGAGATCCGGGGTGGGAGCGTCGATAGTCAACCGCGAGTACACCTGTTCGTAGAGAGCATACTCCTCGTCATCCAGCGTGAGACGAGCGAACAACCGGTCTTTGTCGATGAGGTAATCACCCACACGTACCGTCTCGAACAGATCGTGCTGCCGGATCTCCTCGAGCTGTCGTGCACGCTGCATCAGGAAAAACAGCTGTGTCGGCAGAGCTGCTGCCTTGGGATTCTTGTAGAAGCGCTCGATGAACGGATTCTCATCGGCTTGTTCCAGAACCAGTTCGCTACCGAAACTCTTGGCCAGACGCTTCGCGAGGCTCGTTTTCCCGACCCCGATCGGCCCTTCGACCACGATGAACTTATGCGGGCTCATGCGTTCTTTTCATCGAGCACGCACTCGATGCCAGTTCGATCGCACGTCTCGGCGAGATCGGCGATGCGACCCGCGTCGCGCAGCTGCAAATCGGGTGCGACATCCGCCAACGGGAGAATGGCAAAGCTGCGCTGTAACAGCCCTGCGTGCGGCAGCGTGAGCTCCTCGCTCTGCATGACAGTATCGCCGTATGCGAGTAGATCGAAGTCGATCACACGTGGACCCCAACGAACGCTCACCTCACGGCCCAACAGGTGTTCCAAGGCTTTCAAACTCCGCAGCAGATCGATGGGTGGCAGCTCCGTCAACAAGCCGGCCGCTGCGTTGTAGAAGTGTGGTTGCTCGATGGGGCCGAATGGCGCCGTGCGATAGATCCGAGACGCCTTAACCAGTCGAGTTCGATCGATCCGCGCCAACGCGCCGAACGCATTGCGCACCTTCTGCAAGGGATCGTCCAGATTGCTGCCGATCCCGACATAGGCGGGAATCCAAACCACGCTGGCCACGCTTACGCCGCCGGCGGGCGTCTGCGTCTGCGCCTGCGACGGCGGGGAGACGCGCCTTCCGGATCCGGCGTGTCCCGTGGCCTGTCTTCCACTTTCGCGACGCGCGCTTCTGGCGCGAGCGTCTGGATGTGCGTCCACCATTCGGCTAGTTCCGCATCTACTTCGCCCGCAGCGGCCCGCAGTAACAGGAAGTCGTACGCGGCCCTGAAGCGAGGATGATCGAGCACACGCAGTGCGCGTCGCCCGTCGCGGCGCGCGAGTCGAGCTTGCAGACCGGCGATCTCCCGCAACGGCAACGTGAAACGCTTCGGAATCGCCACGCGCGATTGCTGCCGGTTCACTACGATCTCGCACGCGGACTGCCACTCCTGCGCCTCTGCACCGGGTCTTACTGGCCTGCTGGCGTAGAGATCATGAATCGCCGGCCAGAGCAGCACGGCAAAGAGGAATGTGGGTGTGACGGATTTTTCTGCCGCAACGCGCTCGTCGGTGCCGCGTAGGCCTTGTAGAACTAGATTGCGCCCGATCGCATCCTGCGCGGATCCAAGAGCATCCGCCAAGGGCGGCAGCAAGTGCTCCAATAAATCGAACTCC
>CBJNAT010000815.1:0-1946 GCA_966434585.1 uncultured Gammaproteobacteria bacterium
CATCACCCGGCGGATCGATCGCTTTGCGGACACGCTGCACCCTGCGCTCGCTCGAGGTGAAAGTGCCGTCGACCTCGCCCCAGCCGGCGGCGGGGAGGACGACGTCGGCCAGCTCGGCGGTGGCGGTGAGGAACAAATCCTGCACCACCATGAAGTCGAGCCCGCTCAGGCGCCGTTGCATGGTCTGGGCGTCGGCCTCTGACTGGAGAGGGTTCTCGCCGATCACGTACAGGGCGCGCAACTCGCCCGCGTCCATCGCCTCGTGCATCAGGCTGATGTGATTGCCCGGCTCTCCCGGGATCGAGCAGCCCCACACCTCCTCGAACCTGCCCCTGAGCTCGGGGTCGGCCACCAGTGGATTCCGCAACGCTGCACCTAACAGGGGTAAGTGAATTTCGAACACATCGCCGTCGCGCGTTTCGATCTGGTCTGCACAACTCAGCGTCGCCGTACCGAAGAAATGCACGTGCACATCACCTGGCACGCGGTGCGCCGCGTATTTGAAGTGGTGATGCTCGAGATTCACGATGGAGTGGCACATGTTGGCTTCACCCGTCAGAAAGGGCTTCTCCCATAGCACTTCACCGTGACGGCGAATCACGCTGCGTCCTTCCAGGTGAGCGGGCAGAGGGCTCGTATGGAGCTCTGGACCGATGGAGCAACAGCGCAGCTTCGAGTGGGCAAGATAGAGGTAGTTCTGTCGCTCCATGACGTGATCGGAGAATTCGTTGCCGATCGCAAATCCGAGTCTCCAAGGCGTGCCTTCGTCATCGTTGACATACAGACCCACGAGCTCGGGTTCTTCACCTGCATCCAACGCATAGCCCGGCCGCTGCAGCGGCTGGCCGGGATCGACGAGCACGCTGCCACTGCCTTTGTAGAACCACTCGGGCTGCACGCCGATATGTCCTTTCTGCGGACGTCCGCGATCGAGACCCCACTTGAACATGCACATCGAATCGGTGAGCTCTGCCTCCGCTTGGGTGAGCTTCTGATGCATCGAGTCGCGCGTTGCGGCACTGCCGAGATGCGTGAGTCCTGTGCCACTCACTAGACAATGAGCGGGATCGGGATGGTGCAGGGGGCAGCGCACGCGGTTCTCTTGCAACAGCTCTGCATAGGAGTCGCGAGCTCCGTTGGCGGATTGGAGCACGATGGAGTCGAGGCACATTTGTCTTGCTTGTGCGGCTCGTACAAGTTCATACGTATTTGCGTAGCCGGTGAGGCGCGTGACGCTGCGACCTTCGGCATCGACAACGCCAACACATGATTGGCGTGCATCGCTCCAATATTGAATCAAGCGCATGTCAGTCACTCCGTCAGGTCCAGCCGGCGTCGACTTTGAACTCTCCAGCCGTGCAGGCGCGGCTGTCGTCAGCCGCGAGGAACAACACCATGCTCGAGACATGCTCTGGCGAGATGCGCTCCGGTAAACACTGATTACGTGCCAAATCTTTCTCTGCCTGCGGCGTTAGCCATTGCCGCTGGCGCGGCGTCATCGTCCACCCCGGTACGACGGTATTGACGCGAATACGATCTGCGCCGAGCAGCTTCGCCAAGCCACGGGTCAAACCGTGCATGCCTGCCTTCGCGACTGCGTACGCTGGATAACCGCTCTCTTTGAGCTGCCAGCCCGTGGATCCGATATTGATGATGCTGCCGCTCCCTAAACGTTTCATTCCCGGCACGATGGATTGAATCGCGAAGAATGCCGGCCGTTGATTCACGGCCATGCGCTCGTCCCAGTACTCCGGTGTGACCTTGTCGAGCTCGTGACGATCATCGCTCGCCACGTTATTTACGAGTACGGAGAAATCTCCGAGCGCTTCTGCGGCATCTCGTATCGCCGCTTGCAGTGCGGCGATATCACGCACGTCACAACGTTGCCACCACGGTCGAGAATGACCCGCTTTGGCGAGTTGCGCGGCAAGCTGAGCGGCAGCGTC
>CBJNAT010000816.1:0-1940 GCA_966434585.1 uncultured Gammaproteobacteria bacterium
GAATTATCGCACTCCAGCTTGAACGTGCCGCAGGCGGCCCCCGAATTTACCTGGAAGGGGGCGCAGACTCTCGGAAGAGTTCATGCGCTGAACGAGCGCTGTCTGGAAGTTCTGGCTCATCTGGCACGCACTGATCGTCAGCAAATCAACCTTCCGATCGTCGCTCACTATCAGGCTGTCTGGCGTGGAATGAACAGCGCTTCGCGACGCCGCGCTGCGCAGACACCGTTTCTGCTAGTAGATGTTCACTTTCAGGATGCCGACTGGTGGCAAGGAGTTCGGGATCCACGTCCGAGCCGTCGGCGCAAAGTGGTTCTGTCCACAGCGTTCACGGGAAAGGTTGCAAGCGAACTCATGCGCGAAACGCTCATGCTTGCCTGGAGCACCGTCACGGTCGATCGTGGTGCTGCGGGAATCTTGCTTGGAATGACGCCTCGCGTCAGCGGCATCATCGCCGAACTCGGGCCTCATGAAGTCGAGCGAATTGCCGCTCGCAATAGTGAGCACCTCCAGCCACGCTGGGGCGACTTCCCTGCGTTCTGGGGCAAGTTGCTTGTTGCATCGTCGGAGGCCGACGAGGGCGCGCTTCACGAGATTCGCTTGCATGGAGTGCAGCTGATCGGCAGTGAGCTGCTCCCTCTGCTCGATGGCAGGCGCGCATGAAGATGGCGCGAGCATTGAAGTTGCGCTCAGCGAGATTGCGGCTGGCTTCGGGTTTCGCCGAAAGATCGGTCGAACAACTTCAACTTCACGCCGAGTATCGGCCGGATTTTCCGCGAAACTTGGCTATCACCCGCGCGTCGCGTGGTGTTTCTCTAGGGTCCCCCAGAAAGGTCATGAGGGGACGCCAACGTGAAGCAGATCGATCGAGTGATTCTCCGGCGCGCATCAATCGCTCTCGCGATGTGCGCGATCCCGCTAGTCACACACGCGCAGCAATCGCCTTTCGATACTGGCGCAAACTCACTCGTGACCTTCGCGTTGGCAATTGCGACACCCATCGCGATCCTCGTGGTGATCGGAGCGGCCATTGCAGCGGCCGTCGGCCGCATCAGTTGGGGATGGGTTGTCGGCTGCATCGTTGGCATCGCAGCGATCTTCGGCTCGCCGCAAATCGTTGCATGGATCCGTGGGATGTTTGGTGTGTGAGGCACGTATGGGTGAGCGCAATCAAGGTCTGGCAGCCGATCCGCTTTTCGTCGGTGTCACGCGTCCGCCGATGCGATGGGGCGTGGCCTACGAGGCGCTCCTGCTGAACTTGGTCGTGACCATGGAGGTGTTCGTGCTGACTAAAAATCTGCTGACGCTCTTCATTGCTCTTCCAATTCATGGCATCTGTGCGCTGCTCTGCGCGCGTGATCCACGCTTCTTTCACTTGATGCTGCTGTGGGTCCGAACGCGTCTCCCGGCGTACCTCGGTACGGTGCGCGTCTGGCGTGCCGCGAGCTACAGCCCGCTCGTGCTCGACCTGCCCGACATCTACGGCCGGCGCCGAGCTGCAATCACGGCGAGAGTCGAGACCAAAGCAGAGGAGGGCTCGCGATGGCGGCCCTAAATCGCTTGGCAGCGACTCGCCGCGAGCTGCCCGCTTCGCGACAGATTCCATACACGACGCACGTCGCCGGGAATGTCGTCAGGACTCAGGCAGGAGACTTCGTGCAGGTGTTCCGCTTGGCCGGAGCGAGCTTCGAGAGTGCGGACGACGAAGAGCTTAACAATTGGCACGAACGACTGAACGTGACCTGGCGAAACATCGCTAGTCCTAATGTTGCTGTATGGGTGCACATTCTCCGCCGGCGCGAGCGCACCATTCCACGCCCGGTGAAAAAGGAAGGATTCGCTGCATTGCTTGCGCAAAGGTATCGCGAGCGTCTCACGGGTGAGACGCTCATGGTCAATGAGATCTATCTGTCGATCGTGTATCGGCCTGTCTCAGGTGC
>CBJNAT010000817.1:0-1939 GCA_966434585.1 uncultured Gammaproteobacteria bacterium
CCGGAGTAATCGGCTCGACATGTCGTATTGCATGTCCTTCTCGCTGTTCTCACGGCCGCGTTTCTGCGTGCGGAATTTCGGCTCGTCGTAGTAATTGGCTTTAGTGATCAGATCGGCATTGCTCTTGATGTTGGCATCGCCGCGCTGACGCAAGTACAAGTTCAACATGTACTTCGCCTGCCCTTCCGCCTCGTGCTGCGCGAAGTCGCGCAGCGTGAGTTTCTCCGGCAACAGATTCGAGTCGAACATCACGTCCAGCAGCTTCACGGTGTGATCGGCAGTCGGCTTGCCGCTCTCATCCACGGGGAAGAGCGCCGGATAGCGCTTGGTGAACAGCTTGTTGTCGGACTGCGGCGCATAGCGCTGCAGGCAGCTCGAGAACAACTCGCCTTCCGGACCCGGATCGACCACGCTGGCTCCGAGCTCCGTGAGCTTGCCGGCCGCCGCGCTCACCAGATCGATCGTCTGCTCGTCTTCCTTGCTGAAGAGCTTCTTGTTCATGTACTCGCGCACTACCCCAATGCGCAGTCCATCCAAGCGCTTCTCCTGAGTGAAGCTGGCATAGGGCTGTGCGGGCATGCGGCCGATGGTGAATGCGGTGAGCTCGTCTTTAGTATCGTAGCCGGCGATGACATCGAGAACGCGAGCGGCGTCTTCGACCGTGCGGCAGATCGGACCCACGCGCGTGTTGATCCCGATCTGAACCATCCCGTCACGACTGACGAGCTCTTCCGTTGCGGCGATACCGACGGTGCTGGCCGCGCTCGCAGGGCCACGAATGGAGGAGCCCGATTCTTCGGCAATGGCGCAAGTGACGAGGTTCGCGCCGACCGCAGAGCCCGATCCGGAGCTGGAACCGCGCGGGATCCGCTCGGTGTCGTAGGGATTGCAGAAGGTCCCGCCGAACGAGCTGCGCGGTGTTGCAGAGGCGTATTCGCCGAGATTCGCTTTCGCAATGATGATCGCGCCCGCTGCGCGCAGCCGCTGCACGAACGTTGAATCATCCGGCGGACGATCGTTCGCATAGAACGCGTCGGCGCCGGATGTCGTGCGCATGTCGAACGTGTCGTACTGATCCTTGATGGCCATCACGACGCCATGCAGAGGTCCGACGAGCTTGCCGGTCCGGGCGAATTCCGCATCCAAGGCCGCGGCCGCTTCCAACGCATCCGGCATGCTCGGATCGTCGTCGACGGTGTCGGTCATGCTGCGCGCCTTGCGATCGTCGAAGCCCCACTTCTTGCGTGTGGCGGGGCGAAGATTCAGCGTCGAGAGCGCGTTGATCTGTCCGGCGTGCGGAATCGTTTGGACCTCGCCGAGGATGCCGTGCGGCTGCTTCACGCATGTGCCGTTGTAGGCCTTGATGCGCTTGAGATAGAGCTCGACGAGCTGAGTGGAGGTGATGCGCTTTGCCAGGATCGCATCCTGAATCTGCGCGATCGTGGCCTCTTCGAGATGAAAGCCTGTGATGGGCTTATCTTTCGCCACCGCGACGCTCACGGTAGCCATGCTCAGGCTCAACGCGCAGATCACTGCACGTGCGATGGCGCTGGCGCCACGAGCCCCATCAGTTGCGACATTGCGCATCGACTCGACACCTCAGTGGTGAAACTGTGGTGGGTCAGACGCGGATGGAGGGCGCAACCCTACGGAGGGGAGCCCTCACCCTAACCCTCTCCCGAAACCGGGAGAGGGGATCAGCAGAGGCGTTCGCTCTTCACCTCTCGCGGTTCCGGGAAAGGGGATCAGCAGAGCCGTCGCTCTTCACCTCTCGCGGTTCCGGGGGAGGGGATCAGCAGAGCCGTTCGCTCTTCACCTCTCCCGGTTCCGGGAGAGGTCGACGCGGTAGCGGCGGGTGAGGGTCGCGAAGCGCTCTGAAGCGAACGATTCAGCCCTAAATCGGATAATGCCGATGCCCCGTCTGGATCGTGATCCAGCG
>CBJNAT010000818.1:0-1939 GCA_966434585.1 uncultured Gammaproteobacteria bacterium
TGACCTCGAGAACGGGATTGCCTTCCAACGCGCGGCGGCGCGCCTCGTTCGGATAGTTGACGGTCCCCAGCCGCTCGACCTTGCGACGCCACGCATCGAGATAGGGCGCAACGCGTGACTCGCGCGTATCGGGTGTGAGTTCGAGCGTGCGCTTGCCACGCAGCACCAACTCGTCTTCGACAGCAGCGCTGGCGAGCACGGGTGTGTCAGGTCCCTGCGTCGCCTGCGGCACTTCCTGCCGGCGGTCCGCCGACGTATCGCCGTTGACGTACGTGACTTCGGTGCGCGGCGAACGTGTGACGATCAGTTCGGCAGCCGGGACGCCTTCATTACCTTTGTGGAACTCCAGACCTCCGCCATCGAATTGCCCGAGTAGTTCGGTCGGCAGCGTGGTGGGCGGCGTCGAGGCCGGCACTGCCTCGAGGGTCGTGCCCGACCCGCGTTGGTTGCGCTGCGCCAGATAGAACGCCGTTGGATTGGCTGCCTCGTCGAGCGCGTGATCCGGCAACAGCAGTACTTCGAGGCTCGGACTGTCTCCGCCGCCGCGCAAGGGTGCCGTGAAGGTCACGCCCAGAATGATGATCCCGTGGAAAAGCGCGACCAGAAACAACGTCGTCGTGAGCCGGTCCTTCACCGGCGCATCGGCTTCCGTCAGCGTCGCGAACGGATTGTCGTCGTGAGTGGTGGGTGAGGACACGGATAAAGTCGGCTAGGTTGCTAGTAGAAGGGCAACGGGCTACGGGCTACGGCATGGACGCAACCGACTGCCCGGCAGCGAAGGCGTTCATGCTCGCGGCCCGAGTCGCTTTTCGATGGCATCCATCAGGACACTCGCGATATCTGTGCCGAACTGTTTGTCGAGCTCGCGCACGCCGGTCGGGCTCGTGACGTTGATTTCAGTGACGTAACCGCCGATCACATCGAGACCCACAAACAGCATGCCGCGTTCGCGTAGTACGGGCCCGATCTGGCTCACGAGCCAACGGTCGCGCTCGTTCAGCTCGCGGCCGACGCCTTTTGCGCCTGCGGCGAGGTTGCCGCGGTTATCGGTCAGGGAGGGCATGCGCGCCAGCGCGTAAGGCGCAGGTTCCCCATCGATCACCAGAACCCGTGAGTCGCCTGTCGATGCGATTTCGGGCAGGTACTTCTGGACGATCGCGAACTGCGAGCCGTAATCGGTGAGCGTCTCGAAGATGACGTTCGCATTCTTATCGCCTTTATGGATGACGAAGATCGAACGGCCGCCCATTCCGTACAGCGGCTTGCACACGATCGTGCCGTACTCTTCCAGAAATGCCTGCATGTCCGGCATGCGGCGGGTGATGAGGGTGGGCGCGCAGCATTGCGGGAACCACGCCGTGTACACCTTCTCGTTCATGTCGCGTAGGCCTTGCGGGCGATTCACCACCAGGATGCCGGCCGCCTCGGCGCGATCGAGGATGTAGGTCGTATAGATGTATTCCATGTCGAACGGCGGATCCTTGCGCATCAGGATTGCATCGCACGCGTCCTGCAACCGCACGGTCTCCGCCTCCCCTAGCGTGAACCAGTGCTGCAGATCATTGCGCACGATCACCGAACGCAGTCGACCCCAGGCGACGCCATCGCGCAGCCACAAATCCTCAGGCTCGGCATAGAGCAGGTGCCAGCCGCGCTTCTGCGCCGCGAGCAACATGGCAAGCGTCGTATCTTTCGCCGGCTTGATGTCAGCGATGGGATCCATGACGACGAGGATGCGGGGAGTGGCGGGCATGGTCGCAGCGTTCGGTGGAATTCTGTGGGCTTGCTAGTCTGCTAGCTAGCTAGTCGGCTAGCCAGAGGCGAAGAAGCATTCTGGCTAGCCGACTAGCCGACTAGCCGACTAGGGAACCGCGAGCGCGCAACGTGCATGTGTGATCCACTTCTACCAGCCCCACACATCGCCTGTGACAAGCTTCAA
>CBJNAT010000819.1:0-1938 GCA_966434585.1 uncultured Gammaproteobacteria bacterium
CGCGCCGTTGCAGCGTGGGCGAGGCTTACCTTGTCGGCGTCGCAAAAGAGCTCAAGGACGCTTTCGGTCCGGGAAATCTAGAGTGGCGCGATTGGCAGGCGGATCGCGCGGGCGTTCGCTGTGCTCGAGCGTCCCACTCGGATGCGGAGTTGCGAACGTGCTGCGAATCTACTCCGGCACGATCCGCTAACCGATCCGCTGTTCGGCTACCCTCTTCGCTCGCTCTCGCGCTTCGGGTCGTCTACACCCATCCGCAGCACTCGTTGGGGAATGGCGATGCCGTACCCCTGCGCGTAGTCGACACCTAAGCTGCGCAGCATTTCGATGATTTCCGGGTTCTCGGCAAATTCGGCGATCGTCTGTTTGCCGGTGAGATGCCCGATCTCGTTGATCGAGCGAACCATTTCGCGATCGATGGGATCGTGCAGAATCTCGCGCACGAAGCTGCCGTCGATCTTCAGGAAGTCGACGGGGAAGTGCTTGAGATAGCCGAATGAGGAGAGGCCCGTGCCGAAGTCATCGAGCGCGAACTTGCAGCCGAGCTCTTTCAGCGCGTGGATGAAGCGGTTCGCCTGCGAGAAGCTGGCGATGGCGGCGGTCTCCGTGATCTCGAAACAGATCTTCGAGGCATCGATGCCGCTGCGGTGAAACTGATCGATCACATAAGGCAGAAACTTGTCATCGCCGAGGCTCTGCCCCGACAGATTGATGGAGCACAGGCCCAGCTTCTCGCGTTCATCGGCCTCGGAGACGAGCCACCGCAATGCGTGCTCGATCATCCAGCGGTCGATGTTGGGGGTCAGGCCATAACGCTCGGCGGCGCTGATGAACTGATCCGGCGCGACGATCTTGCCGTTCTCGTCGCGCATTCGCAGGAGCAGCTCGTAATGCAACCCCTGCCGCGGTTTCTGCAGCGGTTCGATCACCTGGCGGAAAATCTCGAAACGCCCATCTTCGAGGGCATTGTTGATGCGCGCGGCCCACTGCATCTCGCGACGCCGGCGCATCAAGTCGATATCGTTTTCCTGGAAGCTGTAGATGCGGTTGCGTCCCGCTTCCTTCGCAGCCGCGCAAGCGCTGTCGGCCGCCGAGAGAATGGCAGCGACATCTTCATTCTCCGGCGACACCGGCACGATTCCGATGCGGGCGCCCAGACGAAAGCTGCGCTCCTCCCACACAAATCGATAGTTGCGAATGGCCTCGCGCAAATTCTCGGCGAGTCGAATGGACTCCTCGAGCGTGCAGCCTTCGAGCAGCACACCGAACTCATCGCCACCGAGTCGGGCGACCGTGTCGCGCCAGCGAATCTTCGATTTCAGCAGCGCGCCGACCTGCCCCAGCAACGCATCTCCCGCGCTATGACCGCAGTTGTCGTTCAGGATCTTGAACTGATCGAGATCGATGTGGCACAGCGCGTATGAAGTCTCGCGAGCTCGTGCGCTTTTCAAGGCGCGCTCGAGCCGTGCCTCGAACTCACGGCGATTGACGAGGCCCGTGAGGATGTCGTGGCTCGCGTGGTACGACAGCTTGCGATTTAACTCGCGGCTCTCGCTCACGTCATGGAATACGAGCACGCCGCCGGAGATCTCGCCGGCATTGTCACGAATCGGTGTGGCGCAGCTCTCGATGTAGAGCTCGTTGCCGTCGCGACGAATCAGCAGCGTCGGTCGCACCGATTTGATGGCGCGCGCACGGCGGACAGCGACGGCCAAGGGGTTCTCGAGCGGCTCGCAGGTTTCCTCATGGAAGCTGCGAAAGATCTCGTGCACGAGCCGACCTTGGGCGTGTTCGAGACGCCAACCGGTGAGCTGCTCGGCTACGGGATTCAGGTATTCGATACGGCAGCGTGAGTCCGTCGTGATCACACCGTCGCCGATGGACTGCAACGTGATCTGCGCGCTCTCCTTCTCCTTGAACAGCGCTTCCTCGAACAGCTTG
>CBJNAT010000820.1:0-1938 GCA_966434585.1 uncultured Gammaproteobacteria bacterium
AGTCCCGGAACGAAATAGGGAATGAGCGGCATGAGCCCCGCGATCAAAAATCCGCCGAATGTCGCGCACGCCGCCGACCAGGCGCCGCGACTCGCGAGTGGCAGGCGATGCTCCTCCACGATCATCGTGTCCACCCAGCGTTCCCGATCCGCGCAAATCACTTCCACGATGCGTTCGAGTACCTCCCCGGTGAAGCCTTTCGCAGCGAAAATCTGTCGCACTTCCTCGCGCTCGCCGCTCGGCACGTGCGCGATGTGCTCCTCCTCTTCACGGCGTGCGCGCCGCAAGGTCTGCTCGAGCGTACGCACCGACGAGTAGTTGCTCGCCGCCATGCTGAATCCGTCCGCCAGCAAGTTGGCAAGCCCCAGGATGATGACGACGTTGCCGGAGAGTTGTCCGCCCGTGGCGCCTGCGACCACTGCGAATGTCGTCACGCAACCGTCCAGCGCACCGAGCACTGCATCGGGCAAGTGACTCGCGCGCGCAGGTTCCTCCATACGCTCGCGGATGGCATCCGGTGTGTGCGCAGACTGCAAGCGATGCAGATGCAGCTGACGTTTCATAGGGAACCCTCGCAACTGTACGGTGCTTGTAGCAGGCATCCCGGCTTGGCAACGATGCGAGTTGCACATAGGGTCTCACGTGCTCGCCACGCACACGCGCGATTACGGATGGCTCAATCCCGGTCAATGGCGAAAGATCTCGCACCCCCTCTCGAAACCGTCACGGATCCCCAAGGGCGGCACACCGATGCAATCGGAGCGACGGCACGACACCCTGACTGGTGCGTCAGCATTGCTGACGGATTTCTATCAGCTCACGATGCTCGATGCGTATTACCAGCTCGATATGTGCAGCAATGCTGTGTTCGAGTTCTTCGTGCGGGCGCTACCGCCGGGTAGGAACTTCCTGCTGGCCGCCGGACTCGAGCAAGTGCTCGAGTATCTGGAGTCCCTGCATTTCACGGCGGACGACATCGCGTGGCTGCGTTCGCTGGGCCGATTCAGCGAGAAGCTGCTGGATCATCTGCAGACGTTTCGTTTCGAAGGTCACGTGGCTGCGATGTCCGAAGGCACCGTGTTCTTCCCCGGCGAGCCGATCGTGCGTGTGTGCGCGCCGCTGCCGCAGGCGCAGCTGGTCGAGAGCCGCATCATCAATCTGCTGCAGTTCCAAACCGTGGTTGCATCCAAAGCAGTGCGCAGCCGTCTCGCCGCGCCCTATGCACGATTGATCGACATGGGCATGCGACGGGCGCATGGCGCTGAAGCTGCAGTGTTCGCCGCACGCGCGTGCTACATCGCTGGCTTCGATTCGACGGCGACGGTTGCCGCGGCACGCTGCTTCGATATCCCCATTGTCGGCACGATGGCGCACTCCTTCGTTCAAGCGCACGCGAACGAAGTCGATGCATTTCGTCACTTCGCGCGTTCGCAGCCAGGCAACGTGACGCTATTGCTCGATACGTACGACACGCTTGTGGCCGCGGAGAAAGTCGCACGCCTCGCGCCCGAGTTGCGCGCGCAAGGTATTCACGTGACGGCCGTGCGCATCGACAGCGGCGATCTGGCGACACAAGCCCGCCAAGTGCGCGGCATTCTCGACCGGGGCGGCTGTCGCGATGTGAAGATTCTCGTGAGCGGAGGACTCGATGAATACGAGTTGCAACGACTGCACGCCGAGCGCGCGCCCATCGAAGCGTATGGTTTGGGCACGCGCATCAATGTTTCGGAGGACGCACCCGTGCTCGACTGTGCGTACAAGCTGCAGGAGTACGACCACCGGCCGACCGCCAAACGCTCGCCCGGCAAGCGGCACTTGCCCGGAGCCCGTCAGGTGTTTCGTAGATACGGCGCAGACGGCGTGATCGAAGGGGATGTCATTGGCCGCAGCGTCGAGTCGCTGCCGGGCAAGGCGCTGCTTCAGCCTGTCCTGCAGCAC
>CBJNAT010000821.1:0-1925 GCA_966434585.1 uncultured Gammaproteobacteria bacterium
ATGGGCAGCGCGGCCGTTCTGCTGGCGCTGCTGCTGTGCGCGGGCATCTGGGGTGCGGCTGTAGCCCAAAGGATCTTTTGATGGCGGAACCGGCTTTTTCTGTGTGCGTGTATTGCGGCTCGCGCCACACGCGCCCCGCTTCGGCGAGGGCGTAGGCGATCCACACATCGGAATCCGAGGCGGCATTCGCATCGAGCACGCGCCAGCGGCCGTCGTCGGCCTTGCCCCACTGCCAAGCAGGCAGCGTGCGTGCGAGATCCCCGCCGGCCAAGTTGTTCTGCGTCCATTGCAGCAGTCGCGCAAACGATTCGCGATCGTTCGCGACCAACGCGAAGAACAGCGCATACGACTGCCCTTCGGATGTCGTGATCTGTCGCTCCGTGCTCGCATCGATCACACGCCCATCAGCACTGATGTACAGCTGCTTGAAACGTGCCCATGCAGACCAAGGCTCGCAACTCGAGGCCGCCTCGGCGCGAACCGCAGCGAGGCAGCACACGATCAGCAACAGACACACCGAGCTGCGCATCGTTACTGCTGCGGAGTTTCCGACGCGAGCCGTCGCGCCACGCGTCGCTGCAGCCAGCCGTACACCCACATCGCAACGAGGATGGCGAGCGCCAGCGCGATGATCGTGAGCAGCACAGGATGTTGCGCGATGTGGAACCAGAGCCGTTTCCAGAACGGCAACGAGCCCACGTAGTAGATGTCATCACCTTGGTAACTCTGCACGTCGCCCGGGCGCACGATCGCGAGATCGCCGCGTACCTGCGCTACCTTGCCATCGTCTTCGAGCGTGGCCACGAGCGAGCGGCCGGCATTCTCGTCAGTGCCGGCAAGCGCGACCACCGTGCGACCGGATGTCACGGGCGATTCGAAGCTGATGAATGCGCCGAGCGAGCCCGTCGCTGCGACGATGACGTTCGACTGCGCACCCCGGCGAGGTTGCGAATCGAAGCCGAAGCCTGCGGCCAACGGCCGCTCCCGATACGTGCGCTGGGTCGACAGCACGAGCGCGAGATCCTGGCCCCAGTTCGCCAGCAGCTCATTGGCACGTGCACCGCTCAGCACCAGCACATCGGTGTCCGTCGCGTTCTTCGCATCCGCGACATCGATCAATCGATAGCCCACCGCCGCCGCGCCCGTGTGGCGGCCCATGCGGCCGAGCACGAAGAACAACTGCTCGAGATTGGCAGCATCGGTCGCATCCGGCAGCACGATCGCCGTCTCCGCGAGATCCGCGTAGCGCGTGAACGGATAGCCCGCATTCGCAAAGAGCGCGAGATTCGGCATGACCGTGTAGTGCGGGAAACTCGAGAGATCGATCGTCGAGTCCGGATCGATGGCCTGTCTTACGTTGTCCGCGATGTCTGCGCTGCAGAAGTCATCGCGGCGATAGTCCATCGAGAACTGGAACTGCATCTGATTGTTCGCCGCGAGCTGAAAGGCCGGGATGACCAGTCCTTCCGTTTCTTGCGCGCCCGCGTTCTGCAATAGGGGCACAAGCATTTTGCCGCCGCCCGCCGCATTCGCTTCGGGGCGCAGGCGGAACGAGCGCAGCAGCTGATTGTTGATGCTGACGCTCAGTACGGAGTTGTCGCGCTCGACGGGCGCTGTGTAGCGATAACGCAGATCGATAGGAACGCCGGCCCGATTCCACGTGAACAAATCCGGCGGCAGCCGCAGATTCAGGTTGATCGACCCGGGCATGACACCTACACCCTGCAAGTGACTCGGCGAGTCCACGAGCTCGGCGAGCTTCACGGGTCGATCCGTGCGCACCCAGCGCGGCGCATCGTAGGCAGCACGCCGCGCGTACTTCACGGCAGCGATTGTGGCACTGCTGCCCGAGAGCACCGCGTTGCCGAGTACAACGCCATCCACCGCCTGCTGCAATTGCTCATCGTCGCGCCCCTGGAACACCA
>CBJNAT010000822.1:0-1922 GCA_966434585.1 uncultured Gammaproteobacteria bacterium
GGTGAGGAAGAAGGGGGGGGGGTTGGAGGTGGTGGGTGGGAGGAAGAGAAAAAGGCTTTTGTTCAGACCGAGGTCCGAAACCCCACACCCCACAGCCCTTTCCCAGGTTCTCGGAACCCCGCTCTCCACGTTGAGTTAACTTCCGCATGATCGATACCCATCGATCACGCGCTGCTCGCGCGATGAGCGTGGACAGCGTCATTAGGAGCCGCCCACGCAATGCGGTTCCAGAAGTACTCCGGAGAGCGCATGAGCACGACGAGTTACGTCAGTGAACACGCATCGGCAGCAGGCTGGCGCGGTGCAGAGCCTGTCGATAACGGTACTCGACGTGAACGCTTCGGCATCGGCCGATTGCTCGGCACCGGCGAGCCCATGCAGATCGTCTGCGATCAAATCAAGCGCGTAGCGCCGACGCGCGTCAGCGTACTGATCACGGGCGAGAGCGGCACTGGCAAGGATTTGGTCGCGCACACGATTCACCGGCAGGGTGGCCGCAAGGATCTACCCTATGTTGCATTGAACTGCGGCGCGATTCCGGAGTCGCTGGTCGAGGCCGAGCTCTTCGGCTACGAGAAGGGCAGCTTCACCGGTGCGATCCGCTCGCAGGCGGGCTACTTCGAACGCGCCGGTCGCGGCACGCTATTCCTGGACGAGATCGGTGAGATGCCGCTCGAGATGCAAGTGAAGTTATTGCGAGCGCTCGAGTCAGGCGTGATCACTCGCATTGGCGGAGCACGGGAAATTCCCGTGCAAGCGCGCGTGCTCGCAGCGACCAATCGCAGCCCGAGCGAAGCCGTCGCGTGCGGCCAACTGCGTTCCGACTTGCTCTATCGCCTCGCCGTGTTTCACATCGTAGTGCCCGCACTGCGCGAGCGCGGCGCGGACGTGGAATTGCTCGCGCGCCATTTTCTCAATCGCTTGAATCGTTGCGAAGGTACGCGCAAGCGCTTCTCGAGCGACTCGAAGCTGTTCCTTCGCGAGAACACGTGGCCCGGCAATGTACGCGAGTTGCACAACGTCGTGCAGCGCGCATTCATTCTCGCGGACGATGAGCTCGACTTGCGCGCTGCTGCGAACGTGCAGCACGCGCGCACGGGTGCGCCGCGCTCGGATGAAGGCTATGTGACGGTGCTACCGGGAACGGCGCTCGCGGACATGGAGCGCATGATCATCGGTGAGACATTGAAGAGCTGCCGCGGCAATAAGACCCGCACCGCCGCGGTGTTGGGCATCAGCTTGAAGACGCTTTACAACCGGTTGAGCGAGTATCGGGGTTTCGGGAAGGGAGAGGCGTGAGGCCTGAGGCCTGAGGTCAGAAGACGAGGAGAACATCCTCTTGCACGCCTCACGCCTCACTCCTCACGCCTGGGATCTGCTGCCGGCGCACGATTCCGCTCCCGCGTAACAGCGCCTCTTCATGCAATCGCGTGAGCACCTCGTCCATGACGCCGCGCCAGTCTCCACTCTCCGTCTGACGGAACAGCCGCATGGTCGGATACCACGGCGAATCACTGCGGTGCTGCATCCAGCGCCAATCGCAGTCCGCGGGCAAGAGTGTCCAAACCGGTAGTCCCATCGCGCCTGCCAGATGCGCCGTGAACGTATCCACAGAGACGATCAAGTCCATCTGCTGCATCCGACTCGCGAGCAACTCGATCTCCTTGCAAGCGAGGTCGATCGCGCCGAGCACCTGCAGTTCATCCGCATCGGCAGGGTACTGCACCGAGTAGAACTGTATGCCCGGGAGCTGTTGCAGACGCGCGAGCTCCGTGATGGCCATCGAGCGCTCGTGCGACCACTGTCCGCTGCGCCAGGCGAGGCCGACCTTGAGACTGCCATGGGTGGGCTCGGGGATGCGTGATCGCATGCGCGGAAAGAGGTAGGGCACATGCGTGCCGACGCTCGCAAATGAGGCACGC
>CBJNAT010000823.1:0-1919 GCA_966434585.1 uncultured Gammaproteobacteria bacterium
GAAGTAGTTCACTAGCTGCAGGAATACCGAGTAAGCCTTCAGTACCGTCACGCCTTGGCGCCGCACTTCCTCGGGAAGCCTGGGCACAGCGGCCTGGACGCGATTGTTCACGTTGATCGCAGCCAGATCGGGATTCGTAGTGTCTTCATAGCGCTCACCGGTTCAGAGCCGCTTGCACGGCACCCCACGTTGCTCCGCAGCCGTCGCACTTGTCCTCTGGCCGCGGATTCCTCAAGCCGTCAACGGTCCATCTATGCGTACACGGATGCGCGCTCGTTTCCTGCGCAGCTCTCGGCAGTTCACGAGCGAGAGGCAATCGACGAACGTCGTACATGCGGAGCAATCCGCGCACGGCTGCCTGCATGTCCGAGTGACTTTCTGGATAGCTGAGGTCAGGCCGGTACTCGCGATGTCCGGCGATCAGTGTTTCGATGATGTCGCGCTCAAGCTCATCGAATGGGGCGGCGAGTTGATACTTAGCCATTGCTGTTGCCCTCGAACTCTCCCGCAGCGAGTCGCGGGCAAGCGATGCCGGGATGAACCCCGCCGCAGGCATCGCACCACGGATTCGCGTCCTTCGTTGCGGCTGTCTCTCCAGGAGATGTCCCTTCATTGCCCATGCAGTGCCCGCGGTCCTTGCAAAGCGCCGGACGTTGACAGCCAAGCCGCCAGATGCAAGGCGGCGTGCCTGTTGTCTCTTCAACGGGAGCACCGCACTTCGTTTCCGATGCTATATCGAGGCGTTCAATCTCTGCGAGGATCAGCGCGCCAGCACGCACTAGATCCCGACGTGTGTCCTTCGGCTTCCACCACTCGTCGTCCCACGGCCATAGATCGTGGGCTTTGTCTTTGTGGTGGGTTGCTCGTAGCGCATACGCAGCAGCGGCCTGCGCCATCACGCCGTCGCGGTGCTCGTCGTCGTGTGAGTCGCCCCACAGATCAGCGCGCTGGCGCTCACGCTCGGCGAGCACGTCACGTGCAGCAGCGCATGGCGGTTGAGCGGCTAAGGGGAACTTCACACCGCAGCGGATGCAGCCCTGATGATCTTTGTCAGGCACATGATGGCCATGGGTTACGGGGCAAGTGCGAACGTTGCTCGGTTCGTGGGCTGCTCTCAGTGCCGCAAGGATCTTGTTCGCCCAGGATCGATGCACGGTGAGGCACTTGCCGGGCTCGGCCTTAATCGCTTCGTCGAGAAATTCGACCAACTCCGAGAGCCGGTAATTCGATGGACGGGTGTCGCTCATCCGAATAGCTCCCAGTTGCGAAACGCTCCGCCCTGCCATCGGCGAGCTGAAGCGTGTGCTTCGATTCGATCCATCATCACGAGCGCCCGTGCCCATTTGCTCGACGGCACGTATGGGCCTTTCCAGGCTTTGTCGATCCCGATGTTGCGGGCGACGTTGCACGAGTCAGCAGAGGAGAGCGGCAGGCGCGAGAACAGATCAGGGTCGAGCATGCGAAGGCCGTGCAGCCGCGTGAGCGGGTAGCCTTCCTCGTCGCAGCAGACTTCCATGATCGCGGCCATGCGATCCCACCATTGCTTTGTGCCCGGATCTTTGTAGGTGCCGGAACTGCCAAGAGCGACACGCGGATATGCGTCTACAAGCCGCTCGAGCCGGTCCAGCGATTCGTGCATGTGATACACCGGCACGGAGCGCTCGCCGGGCAGTTCCCAGTTGGCAAGCAACTCGTCGTTCGCTTCCTCGTCGCCGTCGATCACGTCAGGGATCACGCACCACTCGACGGCCGGATGCTTCAGCCATTGCGCAGCCCATGCCTGATAGCCGTCGAAGTCGTGCTTCTTGCCGGCACGCCAAGCGCTGAACGCGCCGTTATCCAGCACGACGGACTGGCACACCTCGGCCGATTCCGCGATCTGGCGCGAGATGGCTTCCTTCGGGATCTTGATGTCGCCC
>CBJNAT010000824.1:0-1904 GCA_966434585.1 uncultured Gammaproteobacteria bacterium
TGTACATTCGCCGCGCAGATATCGCGTTCATATGCCTTAGAGGACACGTAACTAATGCGAAAGCCGCGCTTCGTCAGTTCCGGACAGATTCCGAAAACGGGATACATGTGGCCATGAGTCGGCAAGGAAAAAATTGCTATATGGCGGCGCTTCATGACTGTCCCTAGTACGCTGACTGCAAAAAGGCTAGCACGGCCTACGCGCATCGATGCGCCAGATGATAGGAATCGTACAGGTTAGGACCTATCTCTCACCCGGCGCGCCGCCCGTTGACCGCCTTCAGCGCCTGTATCATGAACATCAACAGCGCCAGCGTCGGCGCATACAGCCGCTCACGATGCTCGGGCAGATGAGCTTCGGTCACCTCCAGCAACTCAGGACTCCTCAGCACGTGGAAGAACTCCACCGCATCACTGCGTCGGGCACGCTCGCCAATGCTCTTTTGGTGGTTGTAAATGCTGATCCATTCTCGGTGAATAGTTGAACCTGCTCGGTGGTTTCGAACAGGTATTGATCCAGCACCTCGTTCCGATAGGTCCGGTTGAAGCGTTCGATGAACGCATTGTGGTCGGGCTTTCCTGGCTGGATGCATAGCAAGGCGATCTATCGATCGGCGCACCAACGCTGAAAGCGTTCGGCGGTGAACTCAGGACCGTTGTCCAGCCTCATTGCCTGCGGTTTGCCGTACAGATCGAGGAGCCGCTCCAGCACGCGTATGACACGAGCACTCGGGATGGAACTGCCCACTTCGATGGCCAGCACTTCATTGTTGCTCTCATCGATGACCTTGAAGGTACGCAGCTTGCCGCCGCCGTAGAGCGCATCGTGCATGAAGTCTGCAGCCCAGATCCGGTTGTGCATTGCCGGTGCACTCAGCGGGTTCACGATCCGTTTGGGCACACGCTTCTTCGTGCGTCGTGGCAAGTTAAGTTTCATCTCGCAATACACCCGATGCACGCGTTTATGGTTCCAGCGATGTCCTTCGATGCGCAGCCGATCGAAGCACTTCCAGAAGCCCCAGCGCGGGCTGCCTTGCACGATCGCATTAAGCACCTCGACGACCTGCGCATCACGTTCCTTCGCGCACCTAGGTCGCTCGTAGTACGCCGCCGGCGAGAGCTTCACTACTCGGCAGGCCTGGCGGACACTCAGCTGATGCTCCTTTACCAACTGATCCGCCACCTGCCGCTTCGCCGACGGTCCTACAGTTTGCGGCTCAACACATCCTTGATCGCTGAGTTCTCAAGAGCGAGCTCCGCGTAGATCCGCTTGAGCTTTGCGTTCTCGGCCTCCAGCTCACGCATGCGCGCCAGATCAGAAACACCCAGGCCTGCGTACTCGGCTTTCCACTTGTAGTACGTTGCCGAGCTGATCCCATGCTTGCGCAGCACCTACGGCACGCTCATGCCGGACTCGCCTTCCTTCAAGACCGCAACATCCGCGACTCGCTGAACTTCGACTTCTTCATCGACCTCCTGAACTCAGGAAAGTCTACTTTCAGAATGTCTGTGTCGCGCTTCACGTCAACTTGGACAAAATGGCCGAGCTAAGAAAGGAGACTTCCTCTGCTTAGGCGGGCCGCACTTAATCGCTGCTGGTTGATGAGTTTACGGTGCGCGCGGGCCGCAGCGATTCGCCGCGCACGCTCCTCTCGAACTTCGTTCGGTTGTCCTCGATGCCAAGTCGCCGGTGTCATGTAGCCCAGAGCCGCGTGTAGGCGCTCCTCGTTGTAATGGTGCATGAGCTTGGCCACGATCGCCTCAGCTTGCAGATAATTGTTGCCGTACTCGTTGTCGCTCACATCGCGCACAGTGCCGTTGAAGCGCTCGACGATGCCGTTGGACTCCGGATGCCGCGGCTTGGTCTTGATGTCGATGAGGTTGTGCGCCTTGATCACCGCCGCC
>CBJNAT010000825.1:0-1902 GCA_966434585.1 uncultured Gammaproteobacteria bacterium
TGCGCCGAAAATGCCTAGCTGCATCGCGCGATCGGAGTTAGCGCGCAATTGCGCTTTGGCTGCGTCAGACGTCGCCGTCGCGAGCGCTGCGTCTGGATCCGCAACGAGGCCTTCGAGGCAGCCACGCACAACCTCTGGCTGAGCAATGTCGAGGTCGCGCGCGAAGTTGGCGCTGTACACATTGCGAACGAAGGTCGGTAGCCAGCTCGCTCCATCGGCGACGCACGCGACGCGCGCGGCGAGCAGGCCATTGCGCGGGAAGGCGGAAGGCTTCCGCAACGGCAGGCCGAGCTCCGTGCAGATCCGCTCGAGGTCGCGCCACATGTACCGCCCTTTCGATGGATAAAGATTGAACGGCGAGTCCCTCCACCCTTGCGCGGCGAAGATCGGGCCGAGCAGGAACGGCTTCCAGAGGATCGTGCACCTATACTGAGCCGCCAGTGCTTCGATGCGCATAGCTGCCGGATAGGAATAGGTGCTGGCGAACTCGAACCAGAACTCGATCACGCGTGTGGTCATGAAGTGGAGCCTCGTCTCACTCGCACGGCGTCTGGTGGTGCGTGTCGCTACGTGTACTTCGCGAAGACTTCCGCCTCGGTCAACTGAGCCGTGCGATTCGCGAATTCGTAGTAACCGGGTTTGTGGTCCGTGAAGATCTGTTCCTTGAACTCGAACGGCATCGCATCCCCGAACAAACCCACGGGAACGATGTACTCGTTCCCCTGAACGACTCGATAGAACAGATGCGTTCCGCACCGGGAGCAGAAGCCCCGCTCCGCCCACTCGGAGGATTTGAATACAGTGACTTGCTCTGTCCCGCTGATGTGGACGTCGTGCCCGCAGTGCACGGCCAGCAACGGACCGCCACCCCAGCGGCGGCACATACCGCAATGACACGCTGCCACCTCCGTCTGATCAGGCGCAGACACCGCAACGGCACCGCACAGACATGATCCTTTCATCAGTCTTCTCCTCCGCAGTCAGCAGCTCAACGATAACAAACGCAGAGGTCGGCGTTTGCGCGCATGAGCGCAGTCATTGCGCAAGTCACCGCGGCTGTTTGCGTGGCGGGAAGATCCACCAGGCCAGGAGCACGAGAAGACCGAAGACGGTATAGGCCACCGCAAAGGCCCACGTCGGCGCTTCGTAGAAGATCAGCCGCTGCAACCAGTGCTCGATGAAGCTCTTCGTATACGCAGGGGAGCCGGCCCGAATGCGCAGCCACGATTCCAACGTCGTCAGCGGACAGAGCTGACCCAACCACGTTTGCACGACGATGAAGACAATCGCCGCGACGTGCGTCAGCCGAAACCACCACGTGTTGACCCACTGCCAGCGCAACGCATTGCCCACGAGGACAACGATCAGCCCGCCCACCACGAACAGGACGACACTGAAGTGGAGGATGAGCACGACGTCGGCGAGAAGCTGGTAGGGCATGGCGTCAGTCGATGCGGTTTCAGCATCGCGCACGCCGCGAACAAGGTAGGGGCGCGCGAACTACTCCGCCCGCAGGCGGGCTTTCATAGCCCAGTATGCAGTCTCGATGAGCTTCGCCACAGCGGCAGCATCGACGGTGCCGTCGGGCCTGAGCTTCACATGTCGCATGTACTTACCCGTGCCTTCCAAGAGGCCAGTGGGATCCGAGATCTCAGCGCCTCGAAAGAACCCTACGTTGACGTGCGCCTTGAAGGCATTGACGTACGCGAACGCCGCGTCACCCACGCACGCCGTCGGATGCCCGTCGTGCAACAGCTCATGAACATCGTCTCCGCAATGACGCATGACCTCGAACCAACGCTGCGCGATCGCTCGCAACTCACCTGGATGCTCGCCCATCCAGTCCTCGATGGCCGGGTCTCGCCGGACCGCCGCGGCGAAGCGAAAGAGTTGGTTCACGCC
>CBJNAT010000826.1:0-1902 GCA_966434585.1 uncultured Gammaproteobacteria bacterium
GAGCTCAGCGCCATAGACCTCGCTCTCCGGAATGTTGACGAGCTTGGAGAGGCTGCCCAGTGCTGGATCCGCAACGCGACCGCGCAACTGCTTGTCCTTGTAGTCGTAATAGAAGGCCGCTCCGTTGAGCTGCATCGTGTTGCTGAAGAAGGCGGACTTGAATCCGACTTCGTATGCATCGATCTGCTCTTGGGTCGCCGGCTCCAGACCCAATGCGAACGTGGCACCCAAGGTGGGAAACGAGCCCGATTTGAAGCCGCGCGAGAAGCTGCCATAGACCAGCGAGCGGTCTGCAGGCCGATAGTTCAGCCCGGCACGGAACGCCCAGTTGTCCACTACATAACCGGCCTGCAGATCCGGCGGCAGCAGCGTCGCGCACTCGCCCGGTAGCGATGCCGCTCGCGGCGGCAACCCGGAGCGGCCGCGGAAGAGATTCGCGATTGCCGTGAATGCTCTGCCCATGTTTCCGTCGCCGGTGTCTTGCGCACATCCTGCAAAGTCCCGCTTGTCGCGCGTGTAGCGAACACCGGCGACCGCAGAGAGCGTATCCGTCAGCTTGTACTCACCGTCGCCGAAGAACGCATAGGCTTCGATCGACTGATTCGTGTCGATGGCATTCACCGGAATGGGCAATGCGGGCGACACAGCAGTGTTGAGAGTGGAATCAGCGATGAAGTTACCCTGGTCGTCGTTGACGCTATCGGAGCGGTAGTTGGCGCCAACGCTCCACGTCAGTTTGGAGCTGTTGCCCGCAAGCCTGAGTTCCTGATAGCGGGAGATGATCGAGCCGTCGAGGGATGCATGGAAATCGATCGTTTCGATGCCGTCGCGATCCACGAACGCGTCATCGCGGAAGGTGGAGAACGATGACGTCGAAAGCAGCTGCAAGTTGTCGTTGAGCGTGTAGCTCAATTTGAGCGCGAGCTGATAGAAGTACTCGTTTCGAGCGTAAGCGGTGCCGGGCGTCCAATTGGCCGCGCGCGGCTCATCGTCTGGCGCCAGGGGCTGCGCAAACGTTTGCGGGACATTGCCCACGCGGGCGGGCTGCTGCGCCCGGAATGCGGTGGCCTGCGCGGCCTGCGTATCCGATTTGTCAATCCAGCCGCTCGCCATGAAGTCAGCGGAGAAAGAATCAGTCGGCTCCCAGTAGAGCAGCAGGCGAGCGCTGTACTTATCCGTCTGACCGAGCTCGTCATCACGTGTATAGCTCTTCTGCCAGCCATCGCCTTGAACCGAACTGACTGCCAGGCGTGCTTCGAGAGTCTGCGTGATGGGACCACTCAAGAAGCCCTCGCCTGTGAAGGTGTTGAAACGCCCGTAGCCCATCGTCACGCCGGCTTCGAACGCGTCGGTGGGTGTATTGGGCAAATAGTTGATCGCGCCGCCTGTTGCATTCAGACCGTACAACGTTCCTTGCGGTCCCTTCAGTACTTCCACCCGCGCGAGGTCGAGGATAGCTCCCTGCGTCATCGCGGTGTAGGGCAGTGGGACTTCATTGACTGCGACGGCAATCGTCGAATTGGCTGACAGCGTGGATTCGTTGATGCCAACACCACGAATCGAATACACAGGCACATTCAGCGACGAATCCGCGGCAGTGAATCCTGGCACTACTTTCGACAAATCGGCTGTCGATGTGATGGCGCGATCGATCAGATCGCTGCCGTCCACGAGAGCTATGGAGACGCCGACGTCGCTCGCTGCCTGCTCGCGACGCTGTGCAGTGACGACGATTTCTTCCAAGCCAGAGTATCCATCGCTTGCCGGAGTCGCGGAATCCTGTGCTGCCGCTGTCGTGGCGAGCGCGAGGAGCGTGCCGCCGACGGCTACGCGCACGGCGTGGCGGATATGGTTCGATCGGTTTCCATCAACTTTGCTAGAAGACATGTGTTTCCCCTCTTG
>CBJNAT010000827.1:0-1895 GCA_966434585.1 uncultured Gammaproteobacteria bacterium
TAGGACCGGGCCTCACCAGCCGATGCGGTGCTCGAGATGGGAATGGAACCTCTCTTGCGGCCGCTACGTGATCGTAAGGAGCGACGGCCGCAGGATGGCCCCGCGATCAAGTTATGGATGCCAACGGGGAAAACTGCATGCGCGCGCACCCAGTCAAGATTCAGCGGCTGACGGAGCTCGGTCGCGCCGAGCATATCCAGCTCAAGGAAGACTCGTTTTCGTGGAGCGAGCCTGAAAAACAGCCGCACCGTATCACTCGACACCATTTTCGATTGCACAGCCCTCTGCATGGTTACAGCATCGAGCTCGCCTTGCTCGAGGATCACTACTTGCGCGTGCACAGCAGAAGCGCCAAAGGAACGCAGCGCAAGTATCAGCTCGACCTTCGTCACGCGAGCCCTCGACCGGTTCGCATCAGACATATCGCCTGGCTGTGGTTGATAGCTGGCGTGGTACAGGCGGCGGCCGCCTTGGGCGCGCTTAGTGTCATTTGGGAGATCGGGCTGAACCGCAGCTCGGCAGTCGTGTCCGCAGTGACATTCGTCGGTGCCGCGCTTGCTGCATGCATGTTCTTGCGTCGAACGACAGAAACGCTGGAGTTTCGCAGTGAACACGGCATGGCGACGCTCGTGGCCGTCACGGGCGGGCTCGGCAGCGGACACAGAGGCAAGTCGTTCTTCATCGAGCTCATCAAGAGCATCCATGCCGCCAGGGCCGAATGCACGCAGTCTCGTCAGCAGCGGCTCGCTGGCGAAATGCGCGAACATCATCGTCTGCGTGAGCTCGGCGTGCTGTCACAGCGGGAATACGAGCAAAGCAAAGCGAGGATACTGGCTGAGCACGCGATATAAGTTAAGTCGACGCGCGCGAAGCGGCTCATGTGAAACCTTTCTCAGAGACCGTTCGTGTCTGTCTAAATGCATCACGGACGAAGCGAGAAGCACGTCACATTTTGTCGGGGAAATGGGATGTGTGTCACACCCGACAGGTTCGCGCTCGGCAATATTTTGTCCGCGATTCAGACAAGGGCAAAGCCAACCGAAAGGTGGCGACGCAAAGTTACCGGTCTAAAGAGTTCGTTATGTCGGACTCCATGACAGCGGGACCGCCGGAATCAAACCGCAGTCCGATGCAATCGGATTGTGTCGATCTCGTCGGCGACATGCGTGCCCTGTGGGCAGACCGGAGGATAGCCATGTCGCCATGGAACTCGAGCTCGAAAGTGCGCTCGCTTGCGAGCAGCCGTAGCACCATCTTCGTCGCGAGCATCTCGCTCGCGCTCTCAGCCGAGCGTTCACCCATCGCAGCGCGCTTCGTGCATCGACACGAGCTGACCTAGCGCGCGCGATCTGACGTCCGTACTGGACGTCACGCAACTCCACCGAAGTTCAACTCACGACGCCCTGCCTGGTGCAGCGCGCGCTAGATACGACTGGGCCAAGACAATGCGAACGACCGTCTCGACTGTGATGTGCGTAGCGTTTGCCACGGTAGGTGGCGCTCTGGGCTGTTCGATCAGCTCCGCCGCGGGCAGCTATCGCGAACAGATGAAAGGGCTCGATGAGCAGGTGCAGGAGATCAAGTCCGACATGATCAGCATCGATGCCGAACTCAGCCGGCTCGAAGAGCGGCTGCTGTATCCATCGAACACGCATGTGGCGCTCTTCGTGACGCTCACGCAAGGCAACCCGCTGCGCTTGGATGCGATGCAGATTCAGATCGACGGGCAGCCGGTTGCGCATTACCTCTACAGCTTCAAAGAGCTGGAAGCCCTCCAGAAGGGCGGCGTGCAGCGCATCTACACGGGCAACATCCCCACAGGGGCCCATCAGCTCGAAATCAGCGTCGTCGGCAAGCTCGACGGCAAAGATTTCACTCGCACCGAGCGGTTCACG
>CBJNAT010000828.1:0-1893 GCA_966434585.1 uncultured Gammaproteobacteria bacterium
CCCGCTCGTGCTGATCGCGCGGAATCCCACAACCCGTGTCCCACACTTCCACCCAGGCCTCATTGCCGCGCCGACGGCAACTGATCAGCACGCCGCCTCGCTCGGTGTAGCGGATTGCATTGGCGATGAGATTCGACACGATGCGCAGGAGCAGCGTCGGATCCGTGTCCAGTTGCAGGGGTGAGCGTCGCACCCGCAGTGCGAGATCCTTGTTGCGTGCCGACTGGCTGAACGCCGTCAGAACGCGCTCCAGCAACGCATCCACGCCGAAGATCTCGCGACGAACCGACACCTGACCGGCATCGAGCTTGGAAATGTCGAGCAGATTGTCGAACAACTCTTCCAGGGATTCGGCGCACTGCAGGATCTGATCCGCAAGTTGCACAGCCTGGTGATCTTTGACCTGGTTGCGCAGCGCAGTGGCGAAGAGTCCCAAAGAATGCAGCGGCTGCCGCAGATCGTGATTGGCGGCTGCAAAGAAGCGTGACTTGGAACGACTCGCTTCTTCCGCGGCGATGCGCGCGCGCTCCGCGTCGGCGTTTTGCTTCTTCAGTTCTTCGACCAGCCGCTCGTGTTCGAAGCGCAGGCGAGTTGCCGCGCGAATGCTGTGGAAGTGCCACGCGCCTAAACCTGCGAGCAAGGCGAGCATCGCCAGCCCGAGTGCGACATCCATGTGCTTGCCTTTAGCGAGCGCTTGTTGCGTAGCCCGTAGAGGAAGGCGGCAGGAACCCACGTTGCTGAGCGGCGAGCACGGCTTGCGTACGGTTACGCACGTTGAGCGCTTCGAACACAGCGCTCATGTGCGCCTTCACCGTGCGTTCGGCCACGTCGAGCTGACGCGCAATTTCCTTGTTACTGAACCCGCGCCCGAGCATGTTGATGACTTCGAGCTGACGGAGCGTGAGTGCGTTCTGCGGGGTGGCGCGAGTGTGCGCCGTGATCGGGACGAATATCTCGCCGGCAAGCACACGTTCGATGGCGGCCACCATTTCATCGGCTGTGAACGACTTCGGTATGAAGCCGGACGCGCCGGATGCGACCGCACGCGCCGGCAAACCTTCCTGTTCGTCGCCGGAAATCAACATGCACGCCGTGGTGGGGAAGCGTTCGCCGATGACGCGCAGCGCTTGAAAGCCGTCGTCGCCCTTCAAGTGGACGTCCAGCAGTACGAGCCCTATGTCCGCATCCCTCGCGAGCATGATGAGTGCATCGCGCACGGAAGCGACGCTCAGCACGTCGGCGTCGAGGCGGCTCTGTTGCAGGACGGTCTGGAACCCTGCACGGAACAGGGGGTGGTCATCGACGATGAGGATTTTCATGGCAGTACCCGCTTCGGCCAAAAGCTGCATTTGGGGTGCCGGCCGATCCTAGTCCTGCGGCTAGGGGGGGGCAATTGCCCTTCGGGGCAGTCGGCTAGGTAGCTAGTCGGCTAGTCAGCTAGCCAGAGAGAGGCACCGCCTCTTGCTAACCGACTTGCCGACTAGCGTCCCTCACCCCACATGATCCTGCGGCACCGCAGCTGTCGTCGTTCTCGGGCGCTTGCCCAACAAGCTCGCAGGTAGCGGAAATGCGCTCGTCATCGACACCAACAAAGCCGCGAAGTAACCGAGAGATTGAATCAGCAGCACCGCGATCCATACCGACAGATCGGGGTTGCGCAGCTCCTCCGGCACGAAGCTCGGATTTCCGAGGGCCCAGGCCGCCGCGATCAGGGAAACGAACAGCACCGTCTCCTGCTTCGCGTTCGAGAGTGCATGCAGAAAGGCATGCGGCTGAGCTCGCTTGGGAGTGCGGAAGAACGGCTCGTTGTTGGTGAGCATGCCTTTGACGACGGCTTGGCCGATCGTGTGGGAGAGCGCGAGCCCGGCCAACGCGGCAGAGAACGTCTGACGC
>CBJNAT010000829.1:0-1893 GCA_966434585.1 uncultured Gammaproteobacteria bacterium
GTCGCCAGACTGGCTTGCAGCTGACGCGAACGCTCACGCACGTTCTCGAGCACATTGCGTTCCTGTAGCAGCTGTAAGTGTCGCAACGCGAACGCCGCTGCGAGCGCGTTCCCGCCGTAGGAGTGACCGTGATAGAGCGTGTACTCGGTGAGGTCCGGGCCGAGGAAGGCGTCGAACACAGGCTTCGCCGCAATCGTTGCCGACATCGGCAAGTAGCCGCCGGTGATGCCCTTGCCGACGCACAGGATGTCGGGTCGCAACCGGCACTGCTCAGAGGCGAACAATGTGCCGGTGCGACCGAACCCGGTCGCGACTTCGTCGCAGATGAGCAGTACGCCTGTTTCCCTGCACACCGCGCCGAGTTCCGCAAACTCGTGCGCGGGCGCGATCAACATGCCCGATGCGCCTTGGACGAGTGGCTCGACCACGACGGCCGCGAGCTCACGATGATGCTTGCGCACCATGTCAGCCGCTGTGGCCAATGCACCGGGTTCTGCGAACGATGGCGCTCGCATCACAGGGAAGCGCAACGGATCGAGGATCTCGGTACCAAAGCCGCCTGCGCCTACGGAGAGTGCGCCAATGGTGTCACCGTGATACGCCGCACCGAAAGCGAGGTATTTCTTACGATCGCGCACTCCATGATTGGTCCAGTACTGGAAGGCAATGCGTAGTGCCTGTTCCACCGCGCACGCGCCATCGGATGCGAAGAGAATGTGCGGTTCGTCGACCGGCACTACGCGCGCAAGTGCTTCGGCCAACTCGATGACCGTGCGATTACCGTTGCCGAGCATCGTCGAGTGCGCCACGCGATCGATCTGCGCCTTCAACGCGGCATCGAGCTCGGGCACACGGTGACCCAACGTGATCACCCACAGGGATGAGACCGCATCGAGATAGCGCTTACCGTGCACGTCGATCAACTCGCGGCCCTCGGCGCGATCGACGATCACGGGTTCGTTCTCTGCGTAGCAGCTCATCTGAGTGAAGCCATGCCACACGACGGCGGCGTCACGTTGGGTCCAGGAGGTCATAGGTGGGCTACGGGCGAATGGCACCAATTTAGATACTGGGAGGGGAGATATTGGACAGGATTAACAGGATTAATAGGATTGGATGCAAGGAACGGCGAAACGTCTCATCGACCTGCTCTCATCTCACCATCCTGTTAATCCTGTTAATCCTGTCCAATTCTTCCAATCGAGGCAGACGCCTAACTTAGTGCCATTCCGGGCTCCGGGCTACACAGAGTGTCGCGATGCACGACGACGGACAAGTGCCACGAGTGCGACTAGAGAACAAAATGACACGACCGCCCAGCTACCAACGCGCGCATACGGTGTCAGCCCTGTGCGCGGCTGCACATCGGCCGTCAGCACGCCCGGAACGAAGTTGGGTAGCGTCTTGACGATGCGGCCTTGTGAATCGATGACGGCCGAAATGCCATCGTTCGCGGCACGTAACAGCGGCCGGCCTGCCTCGAGCGCACGCATGCGACTGATCTGCAGATGCTGATAGCGCGCGCTCGTATCGCCGAACCAGGCGTCGTTCGTCACATTGACCAGCAAGGTGGCTTCGCGCAGCACTGCGAGCTGGTCTGCTGCGTACGCATCTTCGTAGCAGATGGTGGCAGCGAGCTTCTGCCCGCGAGCGACCAATGGCGGTTGCTCTTCGAGGCCGCCGCGAAAGCCGCTGTACGGCAGGTCCATGCCCTTCAGCCAATCGCGCACCCATTTCGGCACTGGGAAGAACTCCGAGAACGGCACAAGGCGGCGCTTGTCGTACCAGCCCGCTTCTTCGTCGAGTGCGAGGATGCTGTTCGTGTACGTGCCGCGTTGCGGCTCGTAACGGATGACCCCGAGAAGCAGCGCCGACCCGCTTTCGTGCGCTGCG
>CBJNAT010000830.1:0-1884 GCA_966434585.1 uncultured Gammaproteobacteria bacterium
AGAACGTTCGCGAAGAGGTCGCTCGGACTGAAGCGACCGTGCAACAGGTACAGCAGAGTGGCATGACACAGCAGGCTGGAGGTCTCGAGCTCGAGGAGGCGAAGGACAAGGCGCGGCAGGCGCGAGCCGAGCTCGACGATGGCAACGAAGAGAAAGCGTTGCGGCTCGCTGAACAGGCGCGACTCGATGCGGATCTCGCCCAGGCAAAGGCGCGGAGCCACAGTGCGCAGCGCTCGGCGGAGGAAGTGCGCACGAGCATCGAGCAATTGCGTCGTGAAGCGCTGCGCCAAAGCTCGGAGACGGCAACCACCCCGAGCACGACCACCTTGCCGGGTGCGACCGCATCGCCGGGCACGACCACATCGCCCGGCACGACCACATCGCCGGGCACGACCACGATGCCTGCGCCCATGCCATCTACAACCGATCCGCGCATGTGATCGGAAGGAGATTACTCATGAGGATTACGAGATTTCCGATGAAGCAGACGCTGCTCGGCGCGGCTGTGGCGCTTGCGCTCTCGGCGTGCGCAACGACGGGCGATGACATCCCCGAGCTGCAGGCAGCAAGGGCCGTCGTGGCGCAAGTGCAATCATCGCCACTAGCCGACCGTGTCGCGGCGGACGTGAATGAAGCAACCAACGCGCTGACCAAGGCCAATGAAGCGGCCGAGAAAGGCAAGGATCGAGAGGAGATCGTGCACCTTTCTTATGTGGCTACCCGCAATGCGCAGATCGCGAACGAGAAGATTCTTGCTGTACAAGCGGAAGAGGCCGTCAAGCAAGGAGAAGCCGAGCGGCAGCAGGTCATGGCGCAGGCGCGCAGCCGCGAAGCGGATATCGCTCGTCAGCAGGCGAATGAAGCGATGACGGCGGCGCAACGAGCGGAGATGGAGCGCGAAGAATTGGAGCGCCAGCTGGAATCGATGCGTGACATGAACGCGAAGCGCACCGATCGGGGCATCGTGCTGACGCTAGGTGATGTGCTGTTCGACGTGAACAAGTCCACGCTGAAGCCCGGCGCGATGAGCTCGATGGATCGGCTCGCCAACTTCCTGAAACAAGGGGAGGGTCGCTCGGTCATGATCGAAGGTCATACCGACAGCACCGGCTCCGATGAGTACAACCTCGAGCTCTCTCGGCTGCGGGCCGACGCGGTTCGTACGGCACTCGTGGAGCGGGGTGTGCGTCCCGAGCAAATAGAGGCGACGGGTAAGGGCGAAACGGCGCCGGTCGCGAGCAACGATAACGCCGGTGGCCGCCAGCAGAATCGCCGCGTCGAGATCATCATCCCGGACGAAGCCGGCCAAGTGGCGCGCGAGGGCGATGAGTAGGCTCTAACAGTCGGCTAGCTGTCTAGTCGGCTGGCTTGCTAGCCAGAGAGCCTGGACGAAATACTCTGGCTAGCCGACTAGCCTTCTTCCCGTGGGCCGAGCAGCCGCATAACCATTTTGTAACCTCGTTGCGACTGCTTCTGCGACCGGCGCTTGCGTAAGCTTGCCGGCCTATGTCCATCACACTCGATCAGGTTACGAAGCAGTACCAGGGGCTGCCCGTCGTCAACGACGTGTCCGTCGAAGTCGGCGAAGGTGAGTTCTTCGTACTGCTAGGTCCCAGCGGTAGCGGCAAGAGCACGCTGCTGCGCGCTATTGCTGGACTCACGGGCGTCGACCATGGGCGCATCGCGTTGCACGGACGGGACGTCACGCACGTCTCGGCCCGCGAGCGTGGCGTCGGTCTCGTATTCCAGAACTATGCGTTGTTCAGGCACATGAGTGTCGCTGACAACATCGAATTCGCGCTACGCGTGCGCCGCATGAAAGCCGCTGAGCGCCGTGCTCGCCGCAAAGAGTTGCTGCGGCTGGTCGCGCTCGAGGGCATGGAC
>CBJNAT010000831.1:0-1882 GCA_966434585.1 uncultured Gammaproteobacteria bacterium
GTGGTTCAGCTTCACGTAGAACTTGCCGAGCGTCGGCGCGACTTCCTCGACGATCGCGTCATCGCCAAACGTCGGATAGTGATAGTCGGGATCGATGCGCCGGAACAGCGAATCGGGCGACTTGCTCATGAAGTTGCTGAACAGATCCTCGATGGGTCCTTCGCGAGTGTCGGCGCTCGCGGCGAGCCGCCAGTGATCGCCGAACTTGCCGTTCACGTAAAACGCGAGGCGGCCGTCGATCGTGGAATCGTAGTCATACGCGGCGTTGGCGCCTTGCAGCAGATCCGCTGGACCCTTGGTGCGCGTATCCGAGATCGTTACGTCGGCGACGCCCACGTAGAACCAGTCATTGCGGTCGAACTGCAGATCGCGCAGGAACAACTCGCCGTTGCCTGCATCGTCGAGCACCGCCACTTCCACCGTGTGCAGGCCCTCCGGCAGGATCTCCTCGGCCACGAAGTTGCCTTTGGCATCGACGGGCACGCGACGCCCCGCCACCCACACACTGTGTTGCGGCGGGATGTGGCTGCCGCTGACCTTCACCGTGCCGCTGCCCAGGCGAATGTTGCGTACGGCAATGTCGTTCTCACCGTAGCTCGAGAGCAGTCTCGGGTCTTGTTCCGCTGCCGCGAGCTCGACTTGGCTCGACGCTTCATCCTGACCGGCTGGCGCGAGCCACAATGACTGCGGCGCGGTTTCGTCGAACTCGCCACTCGTATCGTAAGCACGCAGTACGTACTTGAGCTCGCTCGCCGGCCCGGACACCGCCTGCGCAGGCGGCTGCCATTCGGCCAGACCGTTCGCATCCAAAGGAATGGTCGCGAGCGGCGTGGACTGCAGCGACTGATCCGACTCGAACACGCGCACTTCCGCGCCACGAATGAACGAGCCGTAGTTCGCATACATGCGGAAGCGCACGGAGGTGCGTGGATCGGCGGGCTCTTCGGTCGGGATCGCAGAGTAGACGTTTGAAGCCGCATCTTCCTCGGACGTCAGCAACGCCTGTTCGTCCGGATTCGCCTGCGCGAGCAACTCCGCTTCTTCCTGCGCCAGCGCTGCCGCCTCCTCGAGCAGATCGTATTCAGCGAATTCGTCCATAGGGGCAGTTTGCTCCGGCACATCCGGCACGACGATGGTCGTGGGTGAGGCAGTGACACTCAGCCGGCGGCGCGACTGTAAGTTGTCGAACTGGAACTGAATCTTGGCGCGATCGAGCGCCACGTCCGTACAACGCTGCACGTCTTCCGAGCTGCGATTGGGATCGTCGATGGGCTGACCATCGACAGTGATGCGCATCGGGTTCAGGCCCAACGGGTTTTTCGGGCTGAGCTCGCGCGTCATGCGGGGGATATCGACGCCTTCGTAATCGTCGATGATCGCCAGCTCGTCGTACACCACTTGCACCGCAACGAAGGAACTCTCGCCTTGGGTGAAGCCTTCGTTCACCACGTCCTTGGCGTGCACGTAGCCGCGGCCTTCATGCTCCGCCTGCGCAGCCGAGAGCTGCATCTCTTGCTTGATGGCCTCCATGGCGCGGCGCGCACGCGCAGCCGAGAGTCCGATGTCATCGCCGTACACCACCGCCGTGCGGCGATCGAGGCGCTCGTTCTTCGTGTAGCCAACGAACCGCAATCGCACGTTCTGCCTGTCGCCGATGTCGCTCATCGCGCGGCGCAGCGCATCCGTGTAGCCGGGTGGAATCACGGCACGCCCTTGGTCGAGCTGTAACGGCGCAATCGCGCCCCAAGGCGGGATGTACTCCTTCGTGACCATCTCACCCTCTGCGTCCGACGGACACAGCTGCAACTCATCCGGCATCTCCTGCAGCGGATCGTCGTGCCAGAACTCGACTTCGACACGGCGATTCATGGCGCGTCCCTGC
>CBJNAT010000832.1:0-1881 GCA_966434585.1 uncultured Gammaproteobacteria bacterium
GTCGAGCGGATTTCATTTTCTTCTGAGCGGCATGGGTTCGGATGCACTATTCGCGGGCATGCCGCGATACAAGGTACTGTGGCTCGCCGATCTGCTACCTCCGTTGAGCCACGACCTGCTCGAGTTTTTCGATGCGACCCAGAGCGGCCAGCCCAGCAAGCGGCTGCTAGCAAAGCTCATGTCACGCGCGTACTACCACCGCTCGGCACCACCGCTCATACCGCAAGTGATTGGTGCATCCATACCCCCGCCCGAGCAACACGTGCCTCCCGGGCCCGAGTACTTGAATCGAGCACTACTGATCGATCTATTGGATCACGGGGCACGCTCGCTACCCCGCATCGAACGGCCGCTCGCGGCCTACGGTCTCGATCATGGCTCGCCGTTCTATGACAGGCGCGTCATGGACCTGAGCTTTCGCATTCCGAGCAAGCTCAAGATCCATCACGGCAAGGAAAAATTCGTTCTGCGTCGGGCACTGCAAGGACTGATGAGCGATCGCCTCGCCAACGCGCACAAAGGCCTGATGCGCATGCGCCAAGGGAACCCGTTCACGGCTGCACTGCAGTCGCTCGCAGCAGCCTGCCTCAACCCCGAAGCTGTCGAGGACCGTGGCTGGTTCACGCAGGAGAGCGTCGCGGAGGTGTGCAAGGCTGCGCGCGATCCGCAGTGTCATCACGAAACGACAATGCGTTTATGGACGCTCTTGCTGACCGAGATCTGGGCACGCACCTTCATCGATCGGCGCGGCGTATGCATCACGCACGAAGAATTGTTGGGATCGGCGGACGAACCAATGCTCAGCTGGGACGGAACGCGATACCAGCCAACACCTTCGCCAAGACCTCCACGCCCTAGCCACAGAGCATAAAGACAGCGCCAGCAGCATTTGGCGCGTCGAGCTTTAGGCCGATGCAGCGAATCGTTCGCCTCGTAAGCCTGCCAACCTTAACCAGGCGAGCGGCCGAGCGCCTTGACATGAGCACTGTCGGCGATCGGAACCAAGAAGCGATGTCGGATGTTCCTGTGCGAAGCTCACATCGGACCAACGCGAAGGACCCACAGTGAATTCGTTCTGAAGTTCACTTCAGGAACTGCCGCTGTGAAAGCGTCGGGGCTTTGTGAAGGGAATGCGTCGACTCCCGGAGCGAGCGACGCGCGCACGACGCGCTCCAGCGGTCCGTAACTTGCACCGACGTTGAAGACCAACACCTGACTGAGGGAGATCGCATGCGCATCGTAGTCACGGGAGTCAATGGATTTATTGGTTCGCACGTTGCTCATCATGCTCTGGCGACGGGCCATGACGTCGTCGGCATCCATCGTTCGAACCGAGTCAACTCAGCCCTTGCGACTCAGGGTGTAACGCTGTTTCGCGGCGATATCCGCGATCCAGAGAGCCTGATGCAGGCGATGCAGGGCGCCGATTGCGTTTGTCACTTCGCCGCAGCGTTCAACGTCGCGGGGGTCGATGACGATTACTTCCGGCGTGTGAATGTCGACGGCACCGTGAATGTGCTCGAGGCGGCGGCTCGGGCCGGCGCTCGCCGCTTCGTACACTGCAGTACGGCAGGGATCTATGGCCAGCGGGTCAGCGGTGTCATCGATGAGACCGCAACACCGAAGCCATGGAATATCTACGAGCGAACGAAGCTCGAATCCGAGCAAGAGCTGCGCACCCGCGCGCCGCAACTCGGCATCGAGTACGTCATCCTGCGACCTACGTCGGTCTACGGCCCCCGCGACGATCGGCTTTTGAAAATGTTCAGCTCTGTTGCGAAGGGCCGGTTCCCGCTGTTTGGCAAGGGACAGGGCCGACGACACATGGTGTTCGTCGGGGACGTGGCAGAGGCATTCTTACGCGCGTGCACCGTTGACCGT
>CBJNAT010000833.1:0-1879 GCA_966434585.1 uncultured Gammaproteobacteria bacterium
TGAGAGCGGTCATCATGACTTCTCGAAGACGCAGCTTCTGCAAACGCCAGCCCGCGTCATATTCGACGGTAAGCCGGGCATTGCAGACTGCACGTCCTTCATCCTCCCGATGTATCAACGGTATGGCTCCTCGGCCCAGCGCTGAACCTCATCCCACTGGGAGGCAGCACATGATTCTGCAAGTCCCCGATAAGGCGCACCTGGAACGCTGGTTCGCTCACAAGCTGGCTGCCGCGGAACAGCTCCGCATCATCGACATGAAGCGCTCGTTCCCGGGCATGAGCCGCGAAACCTGGTTTCTCAAGGTTGAGTGGCGCGAGGCCGGCGAGAGGGTCGAGCGGCGCTATGTGTTGCGTACTCAGCTTCCGGGTGGGGTCAGCATGTCGCCCCAGCCGCTGACCTACGAAGCGCGCATATTCCAGATTCTGGGCGGTACCGACATTCCAGTGCCCAAATTGTTGTGGCTGGAAACCGATGCGAAATGGTTGATCGATGGTGACCGCCCGTTCTTCGTGCGCGAAATGGTGCCGGGGCTGCTGGAGCCTGCGAACATTCGCAATCCGGACGCTCGCTATAACAGCGATCGCATCGCGATGGTGAAGCAGTTGGTGGAGAAGCTCGCGCGCATCCATTCGCTGGATTGGCGAGCGCTAGGCTTCGGCGAGTTTATGAAAGTTCCGCCGAGCCCCGCTGACGCCGCGCGCTTCGAGCTCGATCATTATCTGCAGGACCTGCGTGCAACGCGGCTGCAGCCGTTCCCCGTCGCGACTGAAGCCATGCTCGCGTTGCGCGAGACACCGCCACCGCCTCCTCAGCGCATCGTGCTGCGCAAGGAGAACAACGGTCTGGGCGAGGAGATCTGGCGAGAGGACCGCATCGAGATCGCGGCCATGAGCGACTGGGAAACCGCGAGTCTCGGTGACCCTGCGCTCGATCTCGCGATTGCGCTGCGCACCACGGGCTGGGCATGGAATCTCGAAGGCATGCTCGATCACTACGAAAGGTGTTGCGGGGTGCGTATCGATCCGGCCAGCGTGCGGTTCTACGAGGTGATGTGGAACGTCAAGATGGTGGTGAACCTGCACGCTGCACTGGCTCACTTCAACACGGGCCGAGACCGCCGCATTCAGCTCGCGTCCCTCGGCCTCTATGCACACATCGCCGAGGCCGCCCTACTGCGCGCCGCCGGCTTTTGATCAGGCAGGAGCGATCATGCAACCCACACCGACCAACATCCTCCGCGGCGTGCTCGAAAATCTCGAGGCATTGGTGTTCCCGCACATCCAGGATCCTCACGCGAAGAGCGTGGCAAAGGTTACGAGAATCCTGATCGATCATGTGATCCTGCGGCTCGATCAGGAAATCCCGACATTACTGACGGACAGCGCAGAGAAACGTGCGCTCCTAGCCCGGCTGGCTCAAGACATCGCATCGTTACCCCACGAGCAGGCGGGTGGCCTCTCGATGATCGTCGACACTCTCAAAGCCGCCGCCGAACGGCCAGCGCCATCTGACGTGGCTGCGACGCTGGAGATCATCACCGCGGATAACGACAGACTCAAAGAAGCGGTAGAGAAAGCGATCTACGCTTTGTACGACGCGCGCTCACAATTGACGGAAACAACTTTCGCTCGGCTCAACGGAGCGATCCGCGAACAGCTTCGCGCGCAAACCGAGCGCGAGCTCGCGCTCGTGGCGCCAGCCTATGGCAACGACCCATTCCCGTTCTGAGATGTCCGCTGTCAGTCGACCAGATTCATCGATCGAGTGCCGCTCGCCGCGGGGCACCTGAAGGGGCATTCCGTCGTTCTCATCTCGGCAACTCGAGTCCTCGCTGTGCGATCACATTGCGCTGAATCTCGCTCGTGCCGCCGCCCAC
>CBJNAT010000834.1:0-1877 GCA_966434585.1 uncultured Gammaproteobacteria bacterium
GGCACGCAGCTGCGTACCACGATGGGTGCCATCGCGCGCTCTCCGTCACTCAAGTGCAATGTCAGTGCTTTAGTGCACCGCTTCGGATTGAGCTTGGGTGCGGGTGTGGGTAGCGTCGCAGTCGTCTTCCTATCGATCTTCGTGTGGGTCTGGCGCGCGGGCACGAAGCAAAGGCAGGAGGAACTCATCCGCGGTATGGAGATCGTCGAGGCAGATCAGTTGCAGGCTCTATTGAAGGAGCAGAGGCGAGTGGGTGCCTTCGAGGTGGCTGGAGTCCCGCTGCTGCCGAATGCGGAGACGACACACATCGCCATTGCGGGCGCGCCGGGCAGTGGCAAGTCGACGACCCTGCATCGCTTGCTCGCGCAGATTCGCAAAGCGGGGCATCGCGTGATCTGTTACAGCCCCTCTGGCGACCTCATCGAGTGGTTCTACCGCGAGGGCAAGGACCACGTCATGAACCCGCTGGATGCGCGCTGTCCGGGCTGGAGCGTCTGGGACGAGTGCCACCAGGACTATGATTACGACATGTTCTCGGCGGCAGTGATCCCGGAGCCAACGCGCTCCGATCCCTACTGGAACACAGCCGCGCGCATCGTGAACTCATCGCTCCTACGCATGATGGCGGCACGCGGTGAGCGGTCGATCGCGCGCTACCTGGAATTGCTGTCAGTCGTCGATCTGAAGACCTTGCATCAGTACGTGAGCACGACCGAAGCGGCCTCTTTGTTGGACCCGGCATCCGAGAAGGCTTCGCTCTCCGTGCGCTCGGTCGCGGCCAACTACGCGCGTAGCTTGCGCTACTTACCGGCGGTCGGCGAGCGTCCTTTTCGCATCCGCGAGTGGGTGCAGGCGGACGACGATGACAGCTGGGTGTTCCTGAATGCCCGGCCGGATCAGGCGGCGGCCGTGCGTCCCATCCTCTCGGCATGGCTTGAGATCTTCACGAACGCGCTGCTCAGCTTGAATGCGAGTCGCGAGCGGCGCGTGTGGCTCGTCGTGGACGAGCTCGCCTCGTTGAATCGCATTCCGTCGCTCAGCGACTTCCTCGCGCAGTCGCGCAAGTACGGGGGGTGCGGTGTGCTCGCATTCCACCAGGCAGCACAGCTCAAGGATCGGTACGGGAGCGAGGCGGCCGAGTCTTTGATGGGGTTGTGTGCGACCTGGGTGTGCCTGCGACAGAACGATGAGACGAGCGCCAACTGGGTGGCGAAGTCCTTCGCCCAGGGCGAGTATCTTGAGAGCAATCTGGGGCTCTCCTACGGCGCAAATGATATGCGAGACGGCGTATCGCTCTCCCAAACCCGTCGCGTACGCAACGTCATCCTACCTGCGCAGATCCTGAATCTGAACGATTTGGAGGGCTACATACGGATGCCGGGCAATGTCCCCGTAGCGCATTTCAAATTGGGATTGAAGAAGGTACCTTCGATCGCCTCGCCCTTCGTGCCAAGAGCGCTGTCCGCCTCTCTCGAGATACCACCTGAGGCGGATTCCAGTGCCCCATCCGAGCCCGTCACCGATCACCGCGATTTGTTCGCCGAGGACGCGGCGGTACTCCCCTCTTCGGCCGTGTAGGTTCCACAGGCGAAGAGGTACGGCTAACGCATGAGTTGAAGGCGACTGAGCTGCGTCGTGCGGTGCATGTGCGCAAGCCGACGTTGGAAACGGTGCAAGCGGAGCTGCTGATCGGGGCGTTGACCAGTGATGCGGAGTCGTCACGAAGGAGAATGAAACGTGAGGAAAACTCTAGTTGTCTGTCCTATATGCCCATCCCGTGGTTGCGCTCATGCTCGACCACGGGCGCGCCACCGCTATTGACCGCGTTATCGAGCGTATTCATTCTCTTTGCCAGTCGTGAGGCCTCCATTGTCTCG
>CBJNAT010000835.1:0-1876 GCA_966434585.1 uncultured Gammaproteobacteria bacterium
CACCCTGCTCCACCGATCGGTGTCCTCCGGTCGACGCCCTTGGCGAGCAGGGATGGCGTGATACTAGATCACTCGTTAGAACAAATCAAGTACGGAATAGGCTTATGATCTCACATCCGCGTGATCAGGCGCGCCGCTGGTCTCGGCTCATCCGACACGAGA
This sequence comes from uncultured Gammaproteobacteria bacterium, assembly GCA_966434585.1. Taxonomy (GTDB): domain Bacteria; phylum Pseudomonadota; class Gammaproteobacteria; order Steroidobacterales; family Steroidobacteraceae; genus DATELY01. Next base: position 163 of record CBJNAT010000835.1, read on the forward strand.
TCGAGCGCGCGCGCGAGGTCGTCGACGCCTGTCTCCGGCACAGTGAGTCCATACGAATCCCGACACAGTTGTCACTCCCACCTCCTCGATTACCGCTCTTAATGTAGCGCACGACCATTACTCGAGTAGCGGTTGGCGGTTGGCGCTTGGCGGTTGGTGAGAGAAAGACAGTACTGCGACTCGAGCAACTTCAACCCGGAAGCGCCGCTTTTTTTAACTGAGGAGATGCACATGACACATAGAATCGGCACCCGAGAAGAGTGGATGAAGGCGCGGTTGGAACTGCTCGATACAGAGAAGGAGCTGACGCGGCGCAGCGATGAATTGGCGCAGCAGCGTCAGGCACTGCCCTGGGTACGCATCGACAAGCCTTATCGCTTCGAGACCGACGAAGGCAGCGCCTCGCTGGTAGATCTGTTCAGGGGGCGCTCGCAGCTGCTGGTTTATCACTTCATGTTCGGTCCCGAGTACGCGGCCGGATGCCCGTCGTGCTCGGCAATAGCGGACGGCTTCAATGGGTTTGCCATTCACCTTGCCCATCACGACGTCATGTTGTGGGCGGTCTCGCGGGCTCAGCTTGGCAAATTGCAGGCGTTCAAGCAGCGCATGGGTTGGACGTTTCCCTGGGCCTCGTCCTTCGGCAGCGATTTCAATTACGACTTCAACGTGGGCATCACTGCTGAGCAACAGCGTCAGGGCACGATCGAATACAACTACCGTCGCGAAGCACCGCCGCCAGCGCGCGGCAGCCAGGAACACGATATTCCCTCGCGCACGACACCGGATGGCGCGACCGCCGGTTCTGCTCAGAGCGGCGTCGACACGGCATCGTACACGCGCGAGCGGCCGGGCATGAGCGCCTTCGTGCTCGACGAGGGCATCGTCTATCACACGTACTCCACCTACGCGCGTGGGCTCGACGCACTGTGGGGCATGTATCAGTGGCTGGATCGTGCGCCGAAAGGGCGCAACGAAGCGGGCATCTGGTGGCGTCACAAGGACACCTACCCACAACGAGTGGCGAAGTCATGAGCTCGATGGACGTCCCGATCAAGCCGCTCGTGACGTGCGCGCGTTCTGAGTGGACCTTCTTCGTAGCCACCGCCGCGGCATTCATCATCGCGGCAGTCATCACGGTCCTGTGGTGCGACTCCATGTCGGGCATGGGCGGAATGTCCATGCCCGGCGGGTGGACTCTGTCGATGACATGGATGCGAATGCCGGAACAAACCTGGCTCAGTGCGGCGGCGTCATTCCTCGGCATGTGGCTCGCGATGATGGTCGCAATGATGCTGCCGGCGCTCGTGCCGATGCTGCATCGCTATCGACGAGCGATGGATGCACCAACCGAGTCGCGACGCAACGGGTTGACGCTCGTAATGGCAACCGGTTACTTCGGCCTCTGGGCAGCACTCGGCGTTCCAGTGTTCGTGGTGGGTGTCGGTTTGGCTGAGCTCGCGATGGAGCTGCCGGCGCTGGCGCGTGCGGTTCCGGTCATCTTCGGCGCGGTTTTGACCGCTGCGGGTGCAACGCAGTTCACGCGATGGAAGGTACGCCAGCTCCTGGGCTGCCGTGATGGCGCAAGTTCAAGACCTGCGACGGATGTCGCCGCAGCGTGGCGTTACGGCGTGAGACTCGGCATCCGCTGCGCGTGCTGCTGCGCCAACTTGATTATGATCCTGCTCGTGCTCGGCCTCATGGATCTCGGCGCAAT
>CBJNAT010000836.1:0-1873 GCA_966434585.1 uncultured Gammaproteobacteria bacterium
AGAGGATGGTGAGAACGGTCATGCACTGCAATCGATCAAGTTCGATGCCGCCACGGCCAAGGATCTCGTGCGGCACATTGATGTTGATGTGTTTGTCGGGATGGGTTTCCAGCCAGTCCGCAAGCTCGGTCGCCACTGTGTCGATCACCCAATAGGTGAGCACTCCCGAGAAGGGAGTGTTTTCGACATACGGCATGAATTCGCTCGCGGCCAGAACGCGTCGATCGCGACGCCAACGCACCAGCGCTTCGGCGCCGACGCACTCGCCGCTTCGCAGCAGCACGATGGGCTGGTAGAGGAGGAACAGCTCGCCTCGTTCCATGCCCGCCTGCACTTCAGCGGCATGCTCATTCATCGCGGTTGGGGGCGAGGTTTAATGTGTCAGCGTGGCATGCGGTCGCGAGAGAACTCGCGAACGCGTGCCACGCACCCTTCGACGCAGGGTGCTCAGCGGAGCTCACTTGTCCGCATCGATTCTCTTCAGCACTACACGTCGATTCTGCGCTCGACCTTCTTCGGTGCTGTTGTCGGCCACCGGGTTTCGTTCGCCGTACCCCCTCGGAATGACACGATCCTGACTGATCCCGTGCGAGATCAGATAGTCGGCCACGGCCTCCGCTCGCTTCTTCGACAACTGGGCGTTGTACTCCGCCGAGCCCGTCGAGTCCGTGTACCCCTCGATATAACCCGCTACGTGCGAGGTGTTCTTCATGACCTCCACGAGACGGTCGAGCTCCTGACTCGACTCGGGCGTCAGCTCGGCCGAGTTCGTTGCGAAGTTCACAGCGAGCGTCGTGTTGAAGCCGCACCCACGAGCATCCACTGTCACGCCCGCGGCGGTGCTCGGACAGCGGTCGAGATTGTCAGCGATGCCATCCCCATCGCCGTCGCCTGGCTCAGGAGGTGCGGCTGGCGCCGGTTGCGGAGTAACCGCAGCCATCTGTTGCGGCGGTTCAGGCGGAGCCGATTCAGCGACGCGCACCGGTCCGCCACCACCGAACGTGCCGCCCATCCCTAAGATGAGTCCCTTGAACTCGCCATCGAACTCGTTCAGCTTGTTGTCGTTGTCGATTTCGTAATGCAGCTGGCGGTAGCCGAAACGTAACGCCAGGACGTCCGTCATTTGAAACTGAATCTGCGGCTGCAGCTCGTAGATGAGGTCCGAGTCGCCGCCACCGCCGATCGAGAACGTCGGGTTGAAACGCCACCGGTCGCTGATCCGCCAGCTCGGTCGTGCGATCAGCACGGGATCGAACGCATCGAAGTTCTTGTCGAACTCGCCGACGCCGCTGATGCGCAGCTCCGGCTCCCACTTCGCATACTTGAGGCCGAGCAGCAGATCGAGCGAGCGCTTCTCGCGCATGTCACCGAACTGATACCCGAAAGCTTGTGTCGCGAAGATGGTGTCCGTTTTGTAGCGGACGTTCGCGCCGGCCGGGAAGTCTTCCTCGTCAAGCTCGTTACTGTCGGTCGAGACGAAGTCGACCTGTGTCCAACTCACGAACTTGCCAAAGCGTCCGACGCCCAGGAGCGAGCCTGAGAAGTCGACTCGATCCCAGAAATCGCTCGTGTCCGGATCGAGCTTTCCCTCACGGCCGCGCACGGTGATATCCGCATCCGGCACGACTCCCCAGATGTAGGGTGTGATTTCAAAGTCCCACGGCCGCTCTTGAGCGGATACTGTCGTCATTCCCATTGCGAGCGCCGAAGCGACGGCCGCACTGACAGTTCGGGCGTGATTGCTCATGTTGGCTCCTGGATCGTGCTGGGACGGTGACCCAGATCGTTGCTCCGCGAGCGCGGCTCAACCATTCGCGCGAGGGGCAGCGCTCTCGGCACCTGGCCGAATAGTCACCGCATGCGGGTAGTCCTC
>CBJNAT010000837.1:0-1873 GCA_966434585.1 uncultured Gammaproteobacteria bacterium
GGTAGAGCCTCTTGCAGATAGCTCTCGCCGAAATCCCCCTGGCCGAATTCTGCCAGCTCCCTGAGCGTGTCCGCCGGATGCGTTTTGCTTACTGCGAGGAGGCAAATCGATTCCGGTGCACGCCCGTATTGCAGCGCAGCCTGTGCAATGCGTGCTCGCGTCTCATTCAGACGATTCAACAGAGTCGAAGCGCCGGAAGCGCCTGATTTTTGCGGACTGGTTAACATATTGGCGCAGATAGTGCTCCGCTATACTCATCGCCGCTCTTCGCACTCGCGGCCCTCTTCGCACACGCGGATTGTCTGCGGGCGAAACATCTTTACGCCCGGGTAGTGTGAGGGAGACTTCATGCCCGTCGATATCGCGCAGCTGCTGGCCTTTGCCGTCAAGAACAACGCTTCCGACCTGCATCTTTCTGCGGGCGTGCCGCCCATGATTCGCGTGGACGGCGACGTCAAACGCGTAAACATGCCGGCGCTGACGCACAAGGAAGTGCACAGCATGGTGTACGACATCATGAATGACAAGCAGCGCAAGGCGTACGAAGAGTTTTATGAAACCGACTTTTCCTTCGAGATTCCCAAGCTCGCGCGCTTCCGTGTGAATGCGTTCAATCAGAACCGCGGCGCGGGCGCGGTGTTCCGAACCATCCCGTCGTTGATAATGTCGTTGGACGATCTCAATGCACCGAAGATCTTCAAGGACATCTCGATGCATCCACGTGGCCTCGTGCTCGTGACGGGACCTACCGGTTCCGGTAAGTCCACGACACTGGCTGCGATGGTCAATTACATCAACGACAACAAGCCGGACCACATCCTCACGATCGAAGACCCGATCGAGTTCGTGCACGAGAGTAAACGGTCGCTGGTCAATCAGCGCGAAGTGCATCGGGACACGCTGGGCTTCAGCGAGGCGCTCCGTTCGGCGTTGCGTGAAGATCCTGACGTCATCCTCGTCGGCGAAATGCGCGATCTCGAAACGATTCGTCTGGCGCTTACCGCGGCCGAAACTGGCCACTTGGTTTTCGGGACGCTGCATACGACTTCCGCCGCGAAAACGATCGACCGTATCGTCGACGTGTTCCCCGCGGCCGAGAAGGAGATGGTGCGAACGATGCTGTCGGAATCGCTGCGCGCCGTGATCTCGCAGTCGCTGCTCAAGCGCATCGGCGGCGGACGCGTCGCCGCGCACGAGATCATGATCGGCACCCCGGCCATCCGGAATCTGATCCGCGAAGGCAAGATTGCACAGATGTATTCGGCGATTCAGACAGGTCAGTCTGTCGGTATGCAGACGCTCGATCAGTGCCTGACTGAACTCTTGCAGCGAGGCACCATTACCAAGGAAGAAGCGCGCTTCCGGGCGCAGAATAAGGACGCATTCTGAGCGAGCTCAGAATGCAAGGCTGTAGACCGTAGGCTGTAGGCTGTAGGTCGGAACGGAAGAGAAACGTCATGACCATTTCGAGCACAACCCCGCCGTCTAGCTGCATGCGCGCGATCGCGCTCTTCTCTGACCTACAGCCTACAGCCTACAGCCCACAGCCTCAGCAGCGGAGCGCCTAACATGGAACGCGAACAAGCCATCAAGCTGATGCAGGATCTGCTGAAGCGTTTGGTGGACAAGAAGGGTTCTGACCTCTTTATCACATCGGCCTTTCCGCCAGCGATCAAGGTCGATGGCGAGATCCGCCCGCAGTCGGAGCGTGTACTCACGCCGGAGCAAGCTGCGGTGCTGGTTCGTTCGATCATGAACGACAAGCAGACGCGCGAGTTCGATGCGACGAAGGAATGCAACTTCGCCATCGCGCCCGTCGGCATCGGCCGTTTTCGTGTGAGCGCGTTCGTGCAGCAGGGCCTCATCGGCTGTG
>CBJNAT010000838.1:0-1873 GCA_966434585.1 uncultured Gammaproteobacteria bacterium
CGATGTATTTCCGGTTGCAACGCTCACCGCGAGCTTCATCGTGATTGGCACCTGTCTCATCGCCGAGCACACCGACATGAAAGACATCGGTATGTTCTTCTTGCTCGCGCTGTGGCTGATTGCGTCCTCGACGCTGGCCGGGCGATGGCTCATGAGCCTGGTACGAGCATGGACACGCGAGGCGGTATGAATCACGACGAGGCGTCATTGACACGCGTGTTGATCGAACGTGGCGTGCTAGCGAGGAGCGCAGGGCCGGTACCGAGCTCAGACACGCAGCGACCCTGGTTCATCAGCGCGTTGTTGGGCGTGGCAGGATGGTTGGCCGGCCTCTTCGTGCTCGTGTTCGCCTCGCTCCTCTTCAAACCGGATGATGCAGTGGAGATCGCTCCAATCGGGCTCGTGCTCATTGCCGCGGCGTTCGGTCTGTACGCGGTCGACAAGGAGAGCGCGTTCTTCGACCAGCTCGCGCTGGCACTGTCGATCGCGGGGCAATGTGCGCTCATCTGGGCGGCGGCCGATGCGACCAAATCCAATGCGGGTACTGCGGCGCTGACCCTGGTCCTCCAGCTCATCCTCCTCGTGGTCATGCCGAACGGGCTCGCGAAGGTGCTCGCGGCGTTCTTCGCCTGCGTGGCGTGGGCGTTGACGATGCGTCTCCTGACGGCAGGGGACGCAGGATTGTGGGGCCAAGCTCTGAACGCTTCTCGTAGTTCCACCTTGATTGCATGGTTGATCGTCTGGACACCGCTCGTCATCGCCGCGGAAGCTTTGATCCGCACAGAAATCAGTTGGGTCGCCACGCGATATCGGGACACCGGCCGAGCACTGCTCACTGGAGTGCTTGCCAGTCTATCGATTGCAGCCTGGCTCACCGAGCCGTTCGCAAGCCTTGCGTTTGCGGGCGTTCCGCACGGCTCAAAGTGGTTCGCGCTGTGGCCGCTGCTGGGCGCCTTGATGGCATTGTTTGCGGCGCTCTGCGCCTTTCGCATTCGCAGCCGCGCGCTGATGGGCCTGGCGATTGCGGGTGCATTGCTGCACATCGCGCATTTCTATTACCTGCTGGGGACGACACTGCTGATCAAGTCCTGCCTCATGATCCTCGTGGGCGCGGCGCTGCTGATGGCCTCGATGCGGCTGCAAAGGAAACCTCAATGAGCGCGACCCTCACGCGAGCAGTGATTTCCCTCGGCGCGCTGCTCGTGCTCGGCGCCGTCAATCACGCGATCTTTGCCAAGGAGCGCATCGTGCGCTCCGGCGAGACGATCTATCTCGAGCTCGCGCCTGTCGATCCGCGCTCGATCATGCAAGGAGACTACATGGCATTGCGATTCAAGCTCGCAAGCGACATTGAAACGGCGCGCGACTCCGGTGCGCTTGCCGCAGATCAGTTGGTTGCACCCATTCGCCTCGACGGCGACCGCATCGCCTCGCTCGATGCGGCCGGCGCGCTGCGCATCCGCTATCGCATCCGGAGCGGCGCGATCTGGTTGGGCACGAACGCCTACTTCTTCGAAGAAGGCACGGCCGAGCGCTATGCAAACGCAAGGTTCGGCGAGTTTCGGCTCGATCGAGAGACGGGCGAGGCGATATTGGTGGGATTGAGGGCTGAAGGATTGAAGGCGCTGTGACGGGACTGCGTCAGACCATGAGACCAGAACCAACGTTGTTCGCTCACGGTGTGGAGAAGACCGGCGCTGCTTCGCTGGTTGAGCTGGGATCCCAGCAGATCGAGATTCGAACGCGAGCCGCGCAATCTTCGAACGAGCACTGCGTGAGCCCATGACAGATTGGACCCCCCAACGCATCGAGCAACTCGCACCGGACGCCGCGTCTTTCAAAGCAGCGCAATCCAACGCCAAGCCCGCCAAAT
>CBJNAT010000839.1:0-1864 GCA_966434585.1 uncultured Gammaproteobacteria bacterium
TTGTACGCGGAGCTCGAACGCCAGAGCGGTGTGCGCACTTTGCCCGCAAGTCGCCTCGCCAATCTCTTGATCTCTTCGCCGAGCGCGGAAGTTTTCTATCACGCGGATGCGCAACCGACGGTGCTCTGGCACATCCGCGGCGTCAAGAAACTATTCGTCTATCCGCCGTGGGATGCGCGATTCCTGTCTGCGGAAAACCGCGAACTGTGTCTGCTGGGCATGCTGATGGATGACCTCTACCGCCCCACGCACGACGAGCACGCGGTGGTGTTTGAAATGCACCCCGGCGATGCTGCCACTTGGCCGCAGAGCACGCCGCACCGCGTCGTCAACGTGGAGGGTTTGAACGTCTCTTTGTCCTCCGAGCATCACACCCGAGTTTCCAAGCGACGCCAGCGGGTCGCGGCGGCCAACTGGTTCTTTCGCCATCGCTTCCATCTGCCCACCTCCTCATTGCAGACGACGGGTTGGAGAGCGGCCATCAAGCGGGGGGCCTACTTCGGCTGCCGAGCAGCGGGCAAGGTGCTCGGGAGGGCATCGCTCGTCCCGGACGATCCGGATCCCGTGGCGACGATTCGACTGGATCCGACCGATCCCCGAGGGTTCGTCGAGATCGGTGGGAGCTGAGCGTTGTCCGCGCAGGTCGCTTGCAGCACGGCGTCCCACTTCGACGTCGAAGTCATTGCCGATGTTGAGGACTGGGACGCACTCGGCAATGAGTGGGACCGGGTATTGCGCGCGACCTCGGGTTACACGCCCCTGCAATCGTTCGACTTTCTCGCCACCTGGTGGCAATGCATGGCGCGCGAGAGCCGGCTTTGGATTTTGGTGTTCCGCGATGGGGCTGCACGCATTACCGGAATCGCGCCGCTCCAGATCGTGACGCGCCGGATCCTCGGCAAGTCCTACCGCGTGCTCGAGTTTCTAGCGATGACGGAAGACATCCTCGTACCCACGATGTTGTTTCCACGCGAGGACACCCAGAGACTGCACGATGCGCTGATCGATTTTCTCGCGCGGAATCGCAGAGAGTGGGACTTGATCGAACTGGATGAACTTGCAGCAGGCGATCCCATGCTCGCCAAACTGAAAGAGCTCGCGCAACGCTGTAACCTGAGCCATCGCGAGCTGCCGTTTCATCAGTGTCCGTATCTCGATCTGAGCGCGCACACGCTCACCTCTTTTCGCGCAACTCGCTCGCGCAAACTGTTCAAGAATCTGCGGGCCAGCGAACGCAAGCTCAATGCGCTGGCACCGACCCGGGTCGTCACCTACCGAACCCCGGAGGATATCGACGAGGGCTTACGCCTGTTCTTCCAAGTCGAGCGGCTGAGCTGGAAACACAGCGATCGAGTGGGCATGTCCAGCGATGAACGCTATGAAACGTTTTACGATCGATTGCTGCACGTCTTCGCTCGCAAGCATCATGCGCGCGTGTTGGTACTGCAGTGTGGCGATCGGCCCATCGCCGCAACGATATCGATCATGTTCGATCGCATCTACTGTTCGCTGCAAATCGTCCACGACGAACAGTACGCACGCTTCTCGCCAGGCACGCTGCTCGAGCTGCACGAAATGGAAGACCTGCTGCAGACGGGTATTGCGCAACGGTACGAGTTTCTCGGCGGCGCGTTGACCAACAAGCTGCGCTGGACCGACAGCGTCGTTACGACCCGCTGCACGCGAACGCGCAAACGCGACGCGCGCACGCGGCTGTTGAATTTCTACGAGTTCGGGGCCAAGCCCGTTGCCAAACACGTCCTGCGGAAGCTGGGATACTTCAAACCTGAAGGCGCTAATTTAGGCGACACCTCGATTAGAAGAATTGGACAGGATTAACGGGATGCTGAGAGGAGAGCAGCTC
>CBJNAT010000840.1:0-1862 GCA_966434585.1 uncultured Gammaproteobacteria bacterium
GCGCCTCTCGGCGCATCACTGGCGCAAAGTGCCCGCTGCGCTGAGCGAGATGCACCGTGTGTGACGGCCGGGCGGTAATGTCCTCCTCATCGATTCGATGGGTGCGGCGGATCCGCTGTGTGACTCGCACTTGCAGACCATCGAACTGCTGCGCGACCGCTCGCACGTGCGCGACTACACCCTCGCCGAATGGCAGCTCTTTTTCAGTACGGCGGGATTCACCACAGGGGCGGCTAAGACATGGCGGCTGCACATCGAGTACGCGAGCTGGATCGCCCGCATGCAGACCCCGTCCGAGCGCGCATCGGCCATTGAGAGCCTCTGGCGCCACGCACCCGACGAGGTGCGTAGTCATTTCGCGGTTCGCGACGACGGTAGCTTCGATCTGGAGGTGTTGCAGATCGAGGGGACGTTAACTTGAGCGACTGACTCAACGCTCAACCGTCGCCCGCCAGCGTCGGTTACGGAAATCTCGAAAGCGTTGCGGAATTTCGGGATCGTCAGCAGCACACCGGCATACGGCCTGACACGGCCATTTCTGTGCGAACTCACCCGTAATCTGCCTTGTTGTCGACACGCACGGTTCCTATCGTGCGCGCATCGAACGGAATCGAATGCGCTGCTGAAATCGTTCGGGCGCGGCATGGATGGCAACGATGGCAAGGATTCGCACGCACGACTTACAGGCGCCGCCGCTGCGGCGTGCAAGCCGCACGCGTTGCCCCCGACGCCAGCGAGGCGCGGCCATCGCCGAGGCCGTTATTGCACTGCCCGTCTTGCTGGTCGTCATCCTCGGCGTGATCCAGTTCAGTTTGATCTACGAGGCCAAGGCGACGCTCAACCATGCCGCGCTGCAGGCGGCCCGCGCCGGTGCGGTCGATCATGCGCAGCTCGGTGCGATTCGTCGGGGCCTGGCACGCGGGTTGGCGCCGCTCCATTCGCCGGATTCTTCCGTTGCGGGCGTGGCGCGTACGGTGACGCGTCTGCAAGCGGATCTCGTCACCGATGCGCGCATACGCATTTTGAATCCCACTCGCGAAGCCTTCGATGACTTCGGCGAGAACGTGGAGGGCCAACGCGAGTTGCCGAACCATGGCCTTCATGCGCGCAGCACTGTCGTAGGTACGCGCAGCGGCCTCAACATCCAGGACGCCAATCTCCTGCGCATCGAGATCACCTATGGGGTCGATCTACAGGTGCCGCTGGTCAATGGTTTTCTCGCAAGAGTCCTATTGCTGGCCGACCGTGCAGGCCTCGTGCGGTGGGACGCGTTCGAACAACAGCTCCTGCGCCGCCAACGGTTGCCGGTTATCGCCACTTCGATCGTGCGAATGCAGACACCGGCGCGTTTGAACGACGCCATGGTCGCGCGCGCCGACCTCCCTGAGCTTGCGCGCGTGCCCGCAAATGCTCGTCCCGCCGATGATGGTGGCCGCACGGATGACGGCCCGGATGAAGAGCGCGAGAGCGAGTCGCGCCCCGGTGATGACGACGGTGGCCGCTCACTCGGGGATGGCGCATTCGGATTCAATGGCGATCACGGCGATGTGCCTGCACAAGGTGGCGGTCAGGCACCCGGCTCGGGCAGCAGCGCGGAGGGTGGCGGTGGCAGCGGCAACAGCAACAGCGGCTCGCCCTCGGTGTGCGGCAGCGATTCGAGCGGCGGCGTGCGCGATCAGCTTCATGCGCCGAGCGAGAGCAGCGCTGTCGCCGCGCAGGCCCAACCGCTATCCAACACATCGAGCACGAGCGCAGCCCATCTACCGACCGTTGCCCTGCCAAGTCTCGGCGTCGGTAATCCCATTCACGTGGCGACCGGCAACAAGTACCAGGCTGAAGGGGATCTGCCGGCCCTCCCCGGT
>CBJNAT010000841.1:0-1860 GCA_966434585.1 uncultured Gammaproteobacteria bacterium
CACCATGATGAGATTCGGCACGCTGTAGATCGCATTCAGTGTGCCGATCTGTGTGTCGCTGAACCCGAGTTGCTGCGTCAAGAGACCGGCGATAGGGCCGATCGAATCGTAGATGTAATAGTTGCCGATCATCGCGATGGACGTCGCGACGAACATCAGGATGCTGGCGGAGAAGGAGGGTGTGGTGGTCGGGGTGGCGACCATGGGCTCATCAGATCGAAGTAGAGGCGAGTTGATACTCTACAGAGGCTTCGGCCGATCCGGCCGGAATGCTACAGTTGCCAGTATGCGACGAGACAGCCAGCAACCCATTGCGCGCACCATCGGCCGCAAGCCAGCGCCTGTTTTTCGACCCTTGAGTAGAGAAGAACGGCAACGGCTGTCGCAGGATCAGCCCCGTCTAACGTTCGCCCCGAAGGGTGTGATCATCTACCGCTCGCACGAGGAGATGGATGCCGATCGCGAGCGATGGTTGATGGCCGCGATGCGGGAGCGGGTCAAACGATGACGGAGTACTCACGCGCGGCAACTTGTGTGCAAACGTCGGTTCGGCGAGAGGTCACAGCGTAATGGCGTAATAGCGTCAGAAATCCCTCGCCCTCACGCCATTACGTGCTGACGACCGTATGTGGTTTTCGAATTCGAAACACTTGGCTGTTCACGCCTGCGTGTACTTCTTCGACACGTCCTGTGCCCGGCGCGCCAACTCCTCTTCGGACACGTCCTCGACGTGCGTGGCGATGTTCCACACATGTCCGAACGGATCCTCGAGCATGCCTGAGCGATCGCCGTAGAACTGATTCTCGACAGGCTTCAGCTGTTTCGCGCCGGCAGCGAGCGCACGCTCGAAAACCTCATCGACATTCTCGACGTAAACCATCAGGCTCACGGCCGATCCGCCGAACACTTTGGGGCTGCGGGCGCCCATCTCGGGGAACTCATCGGCGAGCATGATGACGGAGTCGCCGATGCGCATCTCCGCATGGCCGATCTTGCCGCCGGGTGCGGGCATGCGGAACGCTTCCTTCATGCCGAACGCGCGTTGATAGAAATCGAGGGCACGCGCAGCCCCGTCGATGATCAGATAGGGCGTGACGGCACGGTAGCCGTCGGGAATCGGCTTGACGGGCATGGTCAGTCCTCCTGCAGAGAGTGTTCGGTCGAGACTTCCGCAAACTGCCAATAGCCCTCGGAGTTCCGTATCCCGCGTTAGAAAAATCCATGGAGTTGCGCGAAGAACAACTTGCGATTCTGCAAGTCATTCTGCGGGATTCCGTCATACACCCGTGCGCCGACACGCAGCTGCAGGAATTGCACGGGTACGTATTCCCAGATGAGGCTGTAGCGGTTCTGCTCATCTTCATCCACGTCGCGGTCGGGCTCGAACCACTCAGCGGTAAGCTTCAAATTCTGTCCGCGCGCGAACAACCAATCGACCTCGAGTAAACCGACCCATTGCTTGCGTGTGCCGGGTCCGAGCGTCTCGTCGCGTATGTAGTCCGCCTCGCCCAACCACACGATCGGGCCTGTGCGTACGCCCGCAAACAGGCCTTGCAGCGAGCGATTGCCGACGTCCGTATGGTTGTAGCTGTAACTGGCGCCGAGGCGCCATGCGTTGCGAACGTACTCACCTCGGAGGCTTGCCTGTTTGCCCTCGTCGTTCTCCGGGCCGCCGCCGGTGCCATTGGTTACCGCGAGCTGTGCGGCGTGGTGTGCGCTTTGATAGCCGAGCTCCACGCCCTTGTCGGGCACGGTCATGCTGACGCCGCTGAGCTGGCGCACGAAGGTCAGGCTGTCCTGCAGCCGCCAGCCGAACGGCAGGTAGAACTGCCCCGCCTTGGCATACCAGCCCAGCCCTTC
>CBJNAT010000842.1:0-1858 GCA_966434585.1 uncultured Gammaproteobacteria bacterium
CCGTCAATAACGATGGGCGCACCGCAGGTCCGACGGCGCCAAACCTGCAGACGCAGAAGGACGTACTGCAACGAGCGCTGACGCGCAGCGGCAAACGACCGGAGGACGTGAGCTATATAGAAGTGAACGGCTCCGGCTCGGAGGTCACTGATCTGCTCGAGCTGAAGGCGATCGAGTCAGTCTATCGTCCGCAGGGTGCACCCCGCTGCGCTCTAGGCTCCATGAAGCCCAACATCGGCCATCCGCTGTGTGCCGAAGGCATTGCCAGCTTCATCAAGGTCGCGCTCATGCTACATCACCGGCGATGCGTGCCGTTCCTGTCGGCGCGAGAGCCGATGGCGCATTACGACTTCGCTCGTTCCCCATTCGAGTTCGACCGTGAGTTGTGTGCCTGGAACGCAACCAGGCCGGTAGCGGCCGTCAATTGTTTTGCCGACGGCGGAACCAACGCCCACCTGATTTTGGAAGCTTGGGAGTCAGCTGCCGAGGTGCAGAGCAGGCAGCCAATCTCGCCGCCGACCTTGGCGCGCATCGACCTCAGCAACACTCAGCAGACGCGCGCAACCCGGGCGGTCGCCATGACAGGCTTCTGGAGGCGCGCGGTTGCGTCCGAGGAAATACGATGAAAGAACGCTTTCTGTTCAGCCTAGACCACCCTGTCATCCGCGATCACCAGGTGCATGGTCGGCACATGCTGCCGGGACTCGCGTACATCGACTTGCTGTACCAAGTATTCAAGGAGCATGGACACGACTACCGCACGCTCGTGTTGCACGGGCTGCGGATCTATCACCCGCTCATCGTGCTCCCGGACCAGGAGATCCTGTTGGACGTGTCTTGTTCGCTGGCCGATGACTCCAAATGGAAAATCGAAGTGCAAGGCCTGCCGCGCCAAGGAAGCTCTGCCGCAGGCGATCGCCAGCTGTACATCACAGCAACGATGCGCGAAGCGCAGCCAGTCGCGTTTCACGATCACATCGATCTCGCAGCGGTGACGCGCTCGGCGCACAACATCCTGGAGCTCGAGCACGTCTATGAGGCATGCCGCAGGAACCACCTCGTTCATGGCGAATCGATGCTGTCGTGCGGTGCCCTGTATGTCACGGACGATGCTGTGTATGTAGATGCGCGGCTTCCTGATCATGCGGTCGCCGCGAGCGGCGAGCTCATGTTCCACCCGGCGCTGATCGATGGCAGCGCGGTGTGCTTCGGACATGCGCTCGGAGGCGCAGGGGAAGCACGTGGCAGTAATTTGATATTGCCGCTGTCCTACGAATCTTTCCGTGCTTCGGCCTTGCTGCAGAATCGAGCGGTTGCGCGGATTCGCCGCGCCACCGCGCGCCAGACGGGCGAACTCGCCTTTCTGACGATGGAGTTCTTCGACGCCTCGGGGCAAAAAGTGGCGGAATTGAAGAACTACGCCGGCAAGCGCGTGAACGAGCCCGATGCGCTCGACAGCGGCCGAAGTCGTCTCGCGGTCGTATCGGCCGACAGTTCGGACCGACACATCGAAGTTCTTTCCTCAGTCACAACCAAGCTCGATCGTGCTCATGATCCATCTCCGACCGTGAGTCGTCGGTCGGTCGCTGATGGTGCCGCTGCCCTTGATAAAGGGGCGGTGGGACGTTCTCTGAAACAACTCCTCGTGCATCTCGTTGCGGGACAGCTCGGCATCCCCGAGGGCGATGTGCAGATCGACCGCGGCTACAACGAAATGGGCTTGAACTCAGCAGGGCTCATGGAATTGCTGGGCGCAATCGAGATCGAGCTGGATGTGACGCTCGAGCCCACGCTGCTCTTCGAGTACACAAGCGTCTCAGAGTTGTCAGCGTACCTCTTGGAGCAGCACCCGACGAAG
>CBJNAT010000843.1:0-1856 GCA_966434585.1 uncultured Gammaproteobacteria bacterium
AGGGCGTAGCTGCCGTCCGGGGTGATTTCGACGTCGCGCGTGGTCGCGTCGTCGCGGATGGCACGGCTGACGCCTTGCGCGAGTCCATGGGCACGAACGATCTCGAAGAGGCGTTCGTGCGCGCCGTCGGTGACACGCCATGACCGGTGCGCCGATCTGGATCGTGTTCCTGAAAGAGGCTCGCGAGAATCTGCGCGACCGCCGTACGCTCTTTACCGCGTTGTTGTTCGGACCGTTGTTCGGCCCGGTGCTGTTCGCCGTGATGACGGGCATCATGCTCGACCGCGCGATCAGCGACAGCGACAAACCCGTGCCCATCACGGTCGTGGGCGAGCGCATTGCGCCGAATCTCGTTGGCTTCCTGCGCGAGAACGGCGCGCAGCTGACGCTTGCGGATATGACGCTCGATCAAGCGCAGGCGAGTGTTTCCCGCGGCGATCACGATTTGGTGTTGGTGATTCCGGAGAACTATCCCGAGCGCTTGCAGGCTGGCCAAACCGCCGCAGTCGATCTCGTGTGGGACAGTTCACAGAATCAGGTGGCCGCGCGTGCTCGGCGTGCATCGACACTGATTGCGGCCTATGCCCGAAGGCTGGCGGCGCAGCGTCTGCTCGTCCGTGGCGTCGATCCGAGCATCGTCATGCCGATTGCCGCGCGCGATGTGGACGTCGCTACGCCCGCGAGCCGCGCGATCCTCGTGCTCGGTATGACGACGTACTTCATTCTGTTCTCAACGTTGATGGGCGGGCTCTATCTCGCGATCGATACGACGGCCGGCGAGCGGGAGCGCGGCACGCTCGAGCCCTTGTTCACTTTACCCGTCTCGCGCACGCAGCTCGTGCTGGGCAAGGTACTGTCGACATGCGCGTTCATGACGGTGTCGCTGATGCTGACGCTGACGGCATTCGCGATCAGCTTGCAATTCGTGCCGCTCGAAGCGCTTGGCATGACGGCAAACTTCAGTCCACGCGTTGCTTTGATGATTCTCGCAGTGATGGTCCCGTTCATTCCCTTCGGCGCGGGACTGATGACGGTCGTGGGCGCACTGACCAAAAGTTATCGCGAGGCGCAGACCTGGCTTGGTTTCGTGCTGCTCGTGCCGACGCTGCCTATTGTGTTCGCGACTCTCAGCTCGTTGCGCAGTTCGCTCGAGATCATGCCCATTCCCAGTCTGAGTCAGCACCTGCTGGCCACGAGTCTGCTGCGTGGCGAGCACGTGGACACGTGGGCGGTTGCGATTTCGGGGACGTGCACGTTGCTGTACGGGGTGCTGCTGATCTGGGTGGCGGTGAAGTTGTATACGCGGGAGGGGGTGTTGGGATAGCAGGCAGCTAGCTTGCTAGTCGGCTAGTCAGCTAGCCAGAAGGGGTGGATCTTTCTCTGGCTAGCCGACTAGCAGACTAGCCGTCTCCTCAGCTCGATCGCGTCCTCTCCAACCCACAGCGGCTGCAGCGCTCGGTGCTCACGAGCCGCCCTTCCTTCACATCGAAGCGCCGCGCGCTGATCACTTCCCATTTGTGAAAGCCCGAGCTGCAGAGCGTCTTACCTTCGGCGCGTTTGCGTTTGAATTTGCGGATCTGGATCACGTCGCCCATGCGCGTCGACCGAAGCGAAGTGGAATGGCTGCGAGTAGTGTGACCGCGTACGTGCCGGCGAGCCAGTCATCCGGACTAAGCTGCGCGACCTTAAGAGGCTCGATTTCAAGGCGCAATCGCTCCGGCGAGATGACTCGATGGTGAAGACCCTCAAGTACAAGTCCGTGCCGCGCGCGGGGCGACGACTACCGGTCGCGAGCCTGCAGCGTTGGCAAGCGGCCTGTGAAGCCATTGGCGCGGGTGGTAACGCCATCATTTATC
>CBJNAT010000844.1:0-1854 GCA_966434585.1 uncultured Gammaproteobacteria bacterium
CACCCCACGACTCACGACTCACCGTCACCCAGCTCGCTCCTTCACCAACTTCCCCAACCTCTCCAACGCGCGCTCAATCGTCCCAGACCACGGCATGCCGCAACTCAAGCGAATGTAGTTGCGGTAGTCGCCTTTAGCCGAGAACACCATGCCCGGCGATATGCCGATGCGGCTTGCGAGCGCGCTGCTGAAGAGCTCGGCGCCGTCCACGCGCTCGGGTAACTCGAGCCAGAGCACGACCCCGCCGGCCGGCCGAGCCACTCGCGTGTCGGGAGGGAAGTAGCGCGCGATGGCATCCATGAAGAGCTGTGCGTTCGCTGCTTGCTGCGTGCGCACGCCGCGAATGAACCGGTCGTATCCGCCGCTCGCGTAGTACCGGGCGAGTACGCGCTGTTGCAACGTGGCGCAGCCGCCGGAGGAGAAGAACTTCGCGCGCGCGATGTCGGTATGGAACTGTGGACTGACAGCCCAGCCGATGCGAAAGCCGAGCGCGATCGTCTTCGATACGGAACCGCACGAAATCACGGATCCAGCCTCGTCGAAAGCGCGCAACGAACGCGGGCGCACGCTGCCGTAGTGGAGATCGCCGTACAGATCGTCTTCGATGATCGGCACGCCTGCACTGCCGAGCACCTCGACGAGCTCGTGCTTCGCCTCGTCGGGTGTGAGGCTGCCCACGGGGTTGTTGAAGTTCGGCATGAGCAGGGCGGCGGCGAGCTTGTGCGTGCGCACGGCTGCTCGCACCGCATCCACGTCGATGCCCGTGCCTGGACGATTCGGCACCTCGACGACTTTCAAACGCAGATGCTCGACCGCCTGCAGCATGCCGAAGTACGTCGGTGATTCGAGCAACACCGAATCGCCCGGTTGGCACAGCACGCCGAGACTCAACGTGATCGCATCCATCGCGCCGTTCGTGATGACGACATGCGCGGGATCAGTCGGCGCACCGGCGTGGCCCATGCGTTTGGCGATCTGCCGGCGTAATTCCGGATCGCCTGGCGGCGAGAGCAACTCGCCGGCATGTAGCGGATGATCGCGAATGACTTCCCGAACCAGATTATTGAGGCGCTGTGTCGGGTACGACGTCGGCGATGCGAACGCACAGTTGAGCGGCACGATGTCCGTACGAGCCGTGGCCTCGCGCACCAAGTCGAGCACTTCGGTTGCAACCGAGCGCGGTCGCGTCATGCGCGAGACTTTCGGCCGCGGTTGCAGCAGCACGTGAGTGCTTCGCTGACGCACGTAGAAACCCGACTGCGGTCTGGCTTCGATCAACCCGACGTTCTCGAGGTGCATGTACGCTTGAACGACCGTCGACACGCTGACGCGTGCCGTGCGGCTCATCGAGCGCACGGACGGGATGCGATCGTTCGCGCGCAGAGCGCCGCTGGCGATCTGGGCCTGGACGAGGCGGGCAACACGTTCGTAGAGCAGGGGTTCGGTGCTGGCCATCGCACGCTCGATATCTGTACTGGTCGATGCTCAGTCTAGCTGAATCTGTATTGGCTGGAAGCGCCAACATACAGTACAGCATGGCTGCTCAATCTCCTTCCGATGGCCGTGCCGGGATCATCGCTGGTTTCGTCAGTCTCTATCTGATCTGGGGCACCACGTATCTCGCCATTGCGTTCGTCATTCAGACGATCCCACCATTCATTGCCGGCGGCGTGCGGTACGCGCTGGGCGCTGCGTTGCTGTATGCGATTCTTCGCTGGCGCAGCCGCGAACCGCTGGTTGGTGTGCCGATGCTGTCGGCATTGCTTTGCGGCGTGTTGCTCTCGGGCATCGGCAACGGTTTCGGGATCTGGGCGCAGCAAGGTGTGCCGAGCGGGGTGGCCGCGCTCATGGTGG
>CBJNAT010000845.1:0-1854 GCA_966434585.1 uncultured Gammaproteobacteria bacterium
GCGCCATGCACTCGCCGGCCTGCTACTTGCCGTGGGTGCGCTCTTTGCACTGCACGGCGCTGCGCACGCCGACGACACATATATATGGCGCAACGCTACCTTCGGCGGCGGGGGGTTGTCACCTCGGGTGGTGTTCAGTCGCGTCGAACCGGGGCTTGCCTATCTGCGCACCGACATCGGCGGCGTCTATCGGTGGGGACGTGAGGCTCGCACCTGGAAGCCGCTGCAAGACGCGATGGCGGAATCGAACTACTTCGGTGTCGAGAGCATCGCCGCGGACCCTCGGGATGCGAACGTGGTGTACGCAGCCGTTGGCATGTATCGCCATTTGCCCGCTGCGATTTTGCGATCGAGCAATCGCGGCGAGCAGTGGGAAGTGATCCCCGTCGCGTTTCGCATGGGCGGCAACGAACCGAGTCGTGGTTTGGGCGAACGCCTCGCGATCGATCCCAACTCAACCAACGTCCTGTATTTCGGCTCGCGCTACGACGGGCTGCAACGCAGCGTCGACCGCGGTCGAACCTGGAACAAGGTGCGTTCGTTTCCTGCAAACACGGCGAGCACCAACCTTGGCAGCAAGCCCGGCATCAGTTTCGTGTTGTTCGATGCGGGCGAGCACCAACCTTGGCAGCAAGCCCGGCATCAGTTTCGTGTTGTTCGATGCGAGCAGCGGCAGCCCGGGTTCACATAGCAAAACGATTGTGGTGGGAGTCGCCGAACCCGGCGCAGCGCATCTTTTCGTCTCGAACGATGCCGGTGAGCATTGGACCGCCCTCCCCGACCCACCGCGCGCCGACCTGCTACCGGTGCAGGGCGAAATTGATCGCAAGGGCATCTTGTACATCACGTGCAGCAACGGCACGGGTCCAAACGGCATCACGGATGGCGCGGTGTTCAAGTTTGATCTGCGTGCGCTGCGCTGGACCGACATCACCCCTGAAGTTCCCACGGCACAAGCCCCGGGCGGTTACATGGGCTTGAGCCTGGACGCACAGCACGATGGCACATTGCTGGTTGCGACGATCAACCGGTGGCGCCCGGGTGACGTGCTGTGGCGCACGACGAACGGCGGCGCGAGCTGGTCACGCATCAACGAGGTGAGCGAACGCGACATCTCGGCAACTCCATTCTTGAGTTGGGGTGAAGCACACGTGCCGTTCGGTTGGTGGATGGCCGGCGTAGCAATCGATCCGTTCGATTCCAGGCATGCGGCTTACACCACCGGCGCCACGGTCTACGCGACGCAAGAGCTAGGCGATACGCGCCGGATCCGCTGGCGACCGTGGGTCGAGGGTGTCGAGGAAACGGCGATCATCACACTGGCAAGCCCGCCCTCCGGGCCGTCCTTGTTCAGCGGGTTCGGCGACATTGGAGGCTTCGCGCATGAGGACTTCGATCGCTCGCCTGCGATGTTCACGAATCCCGCGTTCGATAACACTCACATCGTGGAGTTTGCCGGCCGCGCTCCAAACATCGTGATACGTAGCGGCGCTCCGCATCGTCTCGCGCCGGACAGTCCGCTGACCCAGGCGATTCCAGCCGCCTGGTCGAGCGACTCGGGCAAGACGTGGTCGCCACTCGAGCTCCCGCGCGAATGGCAGCAACCTCAAGATCCGCGCATCGACATCAAGCACGATCTGCCCATCGCGATGACCGCGGACGGCGCGAGCTTCATCGCCATGACGCCAGTACCGTACATCACGCGCGACCGCGGCAAGACCTGGAATGCCGTGCGCGGCGCACCGACTCATGCGCGCATCGTCGCAGATCGCGAAGAGCCTTCTCTGCTGTATGCGCTGGATCCCGACAAGCGAGCGGTGTTCGTCAGCACCGATGGGGGTGCGAGCTTCAGCG
>CBJNAT010000846.1:0-1853 GCA_966434585.1 uncultured Gammaproteobacteria bacterium
TAGAGCGTTGTGCAAAGGCTGCCCACGCACCCTGCCGCCACCGACCTGTGGGCGTCAATCCGTGCTCCCCCGAAGGCTTTGGTGCGATGCGTCGCGCTTGCTGGCGAATCAATGCAGCACGTTCACCGTGGCCGTGATGATCAGCGCGTTTGTGAAGTCGATGAAGAACGCGCCGACCATCGGCGCGACGAGAAACGCGCGCGGCGCTGGGCCATGGCGTTCGGTGAGTGTGCTCATCACGGCCATGGCATTGGCGGTCGTGCCCAGCATGAAGCCGACGAAGCCGCCGCTCATCACGGCAGCTTCGTAATCGCGCCCCATCGCGCGAAACACCAGCCAGCGAGCAGCCACGGCGACGAGCGCGACCTGCAGCGCGAGAATCACGATCAGCGGCAGCGCGAGCGCGCGCAGTTCCCAGAGTTTCAACGTCATCAGCGCGAGCACGAGGAAGAGGGAGAGCGCGACCGCGCCGATCACATCGATCACGCGCGTGGAGAGTCCCAACCAGCCCGTGAACTCGTCCACATTGCGCAGCACGGCAGCTGTGAGCATCGCGCCGATGTAGGCGGGTAGCGTGATGCCCAGTGCGGCGAAACCTTTGCTGAGCCAACCGCCGAGCCACATGGCAAACAGGACGGCGACGACACTCTTCAAGACGGTGAAGGTTTCGCGGCTGTCTTCGGCGCTTGGGCTGTCTTCCTCATCCGTGGCGGTGCCGGTGATCACGATGGTCTCCCGATGCGCGGCGCCCGGTGCGGCGTGCAACCCGAACCGCTGGATCAAGAGCGTGCCGACGGGTCCGCCGACGAGACCGCCGCTCACGATGCCCGCCATGGCCGCGGCCACGGCAACAGCGGCGGCCGCCGGTACGCCGGAGCTCTCGAATAGCGGCGCAAAGGCAAGGCCGGTCGCGGGCCCGCCCGTCAAGGTGACCGATCCGGCCAGCACGCCGAACAACGGATGCAGCCCGAACGCATACGCGACGACGATACCGAGTAGGTTCTGCGCGACCGCAAAGAGGGTGGCGATGATGAGGAAGAGCATGACCTGCGGTCCGCCCGTTCGCAGCAGCGGCAGGCTTGCGCCGAAGCCGATGGTCGTGAAGAACGCGATCATCAGTGGCGTCTGCAGCGTCGTGTCGAACTTGAGCGGAATCTCGCCCCAATTTCGTACCGACATCAGCGCGACTGCGACGAGCAATCCACCGAGCACAGGCGCCGGCAGGTTGTAGCGCGCCAAAACCGGAATGTGCCGCCGCAGCCCATATCCAGCCATCAGCACGATGCCGCCGAAAGCGACGGTTTGGATTTGATCGAGTTCCATGTAGCCGACTCTGTGTCACTCGGTGGCGCGCACCAGTGGCGCGAATCATAGCGATCCCCGCGCGTGCGAGTCGCCTGCCGAAGGTCACTCTCGCCAGGGCATCAACTGCGCATCTATGATCCGAGCCTGCTGACGTCGCTCTTCATAGCAACGATCCTAAATGTTTCTCTTGCCCCGCGGCCGGCAGGCTGCCATCGCTTTCATTCTCGTCACCGCGGTGCTCGACATCATCGCGATGGGCATCGTCGTGCCCGTGCTGCCGGCGCTCATCGAAGAGTTCACCGGCTCGAACGCACGCGCAGGTGTGATCAATGGTGTGTTCGTTGCACTGTGGGCCGGCATGCAGTTCGTCGCCTCGCCCATCATCGGCTCATTGTCGGATCGATATGGCCGGCGACCGGTGTTGCTGCTGTCCGCACTGGGGCTCGCGACCGACTACGTCCTCATGGCACTGGCGCCCAATCTCTGGTGGCTCGCCGTGGGGCGCATCATTGCCGACGGGCCGGTGGCGCAAGGTGTAGCGGCAAGCG
>CBJNAT010000847.1:0-1842 GCA_966434585.1 uncultured Gammaproteobacteria bacterium
GAACAGGCGTACCGCAACTTCTTGCCCAGGCCCCACGCCCCAGGTCCCAGGCCCCGGTCCCTCGCCTGCTACCATTCCCGCCCCATCCACCCTGAGCGCCCTAGCCCATGACTTACTGCGTCGGCATGCTGCTCGACAGCGGCCTGGTATTCCTGGCGGACTCCCGCACCAACGCGGGCGTGGACCAGATCAGCACTTTTCGCAAGGTCACGATCTTCGAACGTCCTGGCGATCGCGTGCTTGTGCTGATGTCATCGGGCAATCTCGCCATCTCCCAGGCACTCGTGACCGTGTTGCATGAACAGATCGCGAGCGGCGCGGAAGGCTCTCTCTATCACTCCATCAACCTGTTCGAAGCGGCCCGTTGCATCGGCGATGCACTGCGCGCTGTCCACAAGCGCGATGGTGAGGCGCTGAAGGAGCACAGCGTCGAGTTCAACGCCTCGTTCATTTTCGGCGGACAGATCAAGGGTGAGCTGCCGCGCCTGTTCTGCATCTACGCCGCCGGCAACTTCATCGAAGCCACCGCGGACACGACGTACTTCCAGATCGGCGAATCGAAATACGGCAAGCCCATCATCGATCGCGTCGTCACTCGCAGCACGAGCCTTGCGCAAGCGGCAAAGTGCGCGCTCATCTCGATGGACTCGACGATCCGCTCCAATCTTTCCGTCGGGCTGCCCCTCGACCTCGTGAGCATCAAGCGCGACGGCTTGCGGGTGCACAGCCACGTGAGCATCGACGAAAACCACGCGTACTTCCAAATGGTCCGCAAGGGCTGGAGCGAAAGCCTGCGACAAGCATTTCACGCCATCCAGGATCCGGAGTGGCTGCGGAGTAGTTGAGACAGGCGTGAGGCGTGAGCAGGAAAGCACGTCTGGACCTCAAGCCTCAGGACCCAAGCCCCAAGCCCCAAGCCCCAGGATCTTCCATGATCGAACACGTTCTCCCCGCGCGCCGCCGCGACCTCGGCGGCTTCGAAGTCGCCCGAGTTCTGCCGGCCGCGGCCCGCCGCATGGTCGGCCCATTCATCTTCTTCGATCACATGGGCCCGGCGCGCTTTGCACCACGCATCCCGCGCGACACCGACGTGCGCCCGCATCCACACATCGGCATTGCGACGATCACCTACCTGTTCGCGGGCGAGATCGTCCATCGCGACAGCGTCGGTGCTCATCAAGTCATTCGACCCGGCGAAGTGAATTGGATGACCGCGGGCCGCGGCATCACGCATTCCGAACGGTTCGAAACGATGCGCGAACACGGCGGTGTGCTCGATGGCATCCAAGCCTGGATCGCGTTGCCGCAAGCAGATGAAGAGATGGAGCCGGCGTTCGTGCACTTCGATGCACCGGAGCTGCCCATGCGCGAAGTGGATGACGTGCACGTGCGCTTGATCGCGGGTTCCCTGCTCGGCTTGCACAGCCCGGTCGCACTGCGCTCGCCGCTGTTCTACGCACACGTGACCATGCGCTCAGGGTCCGCGCTCACCGTCCCCGACGAATACAGCGAACGCGCCGCGTACATCGCACACGGTCGCGTGCGCATGGATGGCGAAGAATTCGCAGCCGAACACATGATCGTGTTCACGCCGAGCTCAACGGCACCCATCACGGCGCTCGAACCCTCGACGCTCATGCTGCTCGGCGGCGAGCCGGTGGGCGAACGTCACATCTGGTGGAACTTCGTGTCCTCGCGCGCTGAGCGCATGGAGCAAGCGAAAGCGGACTGGCGAGCGGGTCGATTCAAATTGCCCGTGGGCGATGATCGGGAGTTCATTCCATTACCGGAGGAGTCACCGAAACCGAAACCGGAGCCGATGTCGTAGTGTCATCGCCAAGG
>CBJNAT010000848.1:0-1841 GCA_966434585.1 uncultured Gammaproteobacteria bacterium
GCACGATCTCGGCGATGGGCTCGCGACAGTGCTTCGCCACCGTCACGTCGTAAAACTCGCACAGCTTGCAGACGTGCAACGCCGCGCCACACGCACGACATTCATCAGCACGCCGCAGCGGCAGGCTCAGCGCGGCGATCGAGGCGCCGCATTTCCAGCAGATCAGTTCGGGCATACAGGCAGTCGGCTAGTCGGTTAGCTAGCTAGTCTGCTAGCCAGAGATACTGGGCTCCTCTGGCTAGCAGACTAGCCGACTAGCCGACTACCAAGCCACCCCCGTCCCACTGCAACCTTTTGAGCTGTGGTACGCGTCGAAAGACCCAGATTCGCTCGCCCCCTCACCCTACGAGGTCTCGTTATGGAAGGAATAATGGCGCTACTCATCCCCATCCTCGGGATGATCTTCGCTGTCGGCTTCCCGCTCTCGATTCCGATCATCGTGCTCGTGCTGCGCTACCGCCGCCGCAAACACACGATCGAGCTCCTGCATGCCGAGCGCATGGCTGCCATCGAACGTGGCATGGAAATCCCACCCCTACCGCTCGACATCGAGCCGGCGAGACCGCCGCAAAGCGGGCTGCTGCGGGGTCTGATCTGCACCGGGCTCGGGATTGCACTGGTCGGCTCATGGATGTTCATCGAACGAGACGGCATCGCCGTGGCTGGGCTGATCCTGGCCGGCATCGGCCTCGCTTACCTGGCCTACTACGGCTTGGAAGGCCGCAAGCTCGTCCCACAGGCGCCCGCCGCCGCTCGCCCCGAAGAACTGCGCTGACCCCAAGCGAACGCTTTTTCGCTCGCTCTCATGTCTGCCGCAGTCGCCGCAGTCGATGCCGACATTCACGCGCATCTGCGTGCGCGTGACTATCGTGCGGCCTTCGAATGCCTCGTCCCGCGCTATCGCGACCGGGTGTTCCGCCTGTGCGTGAGCATCGTGCGCGATCGCACGCTGGCGGAAGACACGGCACAGGAAGTGTTCATTCGCATCTGGCGCGCGCTGCCCGGCTTTGCTGCGCAATCGCTGCTGTCGACGTGGGTCTATGCGATCGCGCGTAATGCCTGCTTGTCGCAGCTGCGGAAGAAGCGCGTGCACCTTTCCCTGGACGAGCCCGACAGCTGGCAGCAAACTCAGGTGCCCGCAACTGAGATGCCGTCCGACGAAGCCGTGACCAGCGTCACGCAGCTCCTGGACCGTTTGCCGGAACGTTACCGGCAAGCCGTCACTTTGTTTTATATGGAAGACAAATCGTACGAGCAGACCGCGGCGAGCCTCGAGTTGCCGCTCGGCACCGTCAAGGCTTTACTGCATCGCGCCCGCAAGCGTCTCATCGAACTTGCCGGCGAGGAGCGTGAACGTGAACACACCGCGTGACACATCGACTGAACGGCGCTCGCCCGGCTCCCACGAAGATTGGGAGCTGCGAGTACAGGACTGGCTCGACGGTACCGCCGACCCCGACGAAGGGCGCGCGGTGGAAAGCCACGTGGCCAACTGCGCATCTTGCACGCAGCTCATCGCAGACCTGCGGCACATCGAAGAGCAGTTGATGGCTGCAGTGCCCGTTGAGCCTGGGCTTGGCGCACAGTTCGATGCGCAGCTCTTCGAGCGCA
Organism: uncultured Gammaproteobacteria bacterium; assembly: GCA_966434585.1. Lineage (GTDB taxonomy): Bacteria > Pseudomonadota > Gammaproteobacteria > Steroidobacterales > Steroidobacteraceae > DATELY01. The sequence continues at coordinate 1,612 of CBJNAT010000848.1, forward strand.
TCGACGCAGAGCAAGCGGCACGTGAACGGGTGCGAAAAGCCGCGCGCACGACTGCTCCGACCGAGGAACTCGCGCGGCTGCAACGCGCCTGGCGCAGGAGCCTGCTGTGCGTCGGAACCCTCGCCATTGTGCTCGTCGCAGTCGCAGCGTGGGCAATCTCCAGTGGTCTCGTTCCATTGCTTTCGGCCGCAACGATTGCGCTCGCGATGACGAGCGTGACGCCGTTGCAG
>CBJNAT010000849.1:0-1841 GCA_966434585.1 uncultured Gammaproteobacteria bacterium
TATTGCCCTACATCCCGTCGAAGAACTCGACCTCACCGGTCTCCAAGGAGTACTCGGCGCCGACGACGATGAGTCCTTCGTTACGCGCGAGGTTCTCGAGGATCTCGGAGCCATGTCGCAGGTGGTTGGCCGAGTAGATGACGTTCGAGCGCACGGCTTGGCAGATGAGTCCATTCGTGTCATGTCGCAGCTCAGTGCGCATCAAGCTTTCCACGGACGGCCGCACGCGCTCCACGATCGATTGCAGGTTGCGCGACTGATTCTCGGCGGGGCGTCGCAGCTCTTCTATCGTCGCGATCACAGCGCCGCATTGCGAATGACCGAGCACCACGACGAGGCGCGTGCCGAAGCGTGAGGCCGCGAACTCGACGCTGCCGACCTGCGAAGGAGCAACGATGTTGCCCGCGACGCGAATCACGAACAGATCGCCGAGGCCTTGATCGAACACGATCTCGGCGGGCACGCGTGAATCGGAGCAGCCCAGAATGATCGCGAAGGGCCTTTGTTCCTGCCCCAATTCGAAGCGGCGTCCTTGCGCCAACAGAGCATTCGGGTCTTTGAGGTTCGCGACGAAACGGCGATTGCCATCGCGCAAGCGTTGCAGTGCTTCTTGTGCCGAGATCATGGTGTTGCCGTGGAGTTACGCGGCGGCAAGGATGCAGACATGGCTGCGGAGGCGCAAGCTGCCCGCGACCGTGATTCCGGTGCAGCACTCGCTGTGTGCGCTGCCAGCTAAGACGCGAATGCCCGCCTGCGCGAGCAGCAACTAAAACGGCAGCAACGTGAGGCCACCAACCGCCAACGCTGCACCGATCGATGCACCCGCTGCGACATCCGTCGGGTAGTGCAACCCGAGTACCACGCGCGAGAGCGCCACGAGCACGGCGAACGGCACGCACACCACCCACAGTGGCGGGAATGCCTCGACGATCAGCACGGAGAAGCTGACGGCGTGTAGCGTGTGTCCCGAGGGAAAACTGTAGCGATCGAGAACGGCCGTGCCGGCGACGATGCGGTCGAACGAAATGTAGGGTCGCTCACGCACCAAACGCGACTTGAGATACTTGTACAGAACGACGCCAATCACCCCGACGATGCTCAAGCGCGCCACTTCGAGCCACGCTTCTGCGCCATAGACGAGCGGTAACGAGAAAATCAGGGCGTACCAGAACACGCCATTGCCGAGGCGGCTCACGACGGCGAAGAACGCACGGATCTCGCGGCGCGCACAGCCACGGTTGAAACGCAGACACCACGCGATCTCGGCCGCGTCCACTCTACGGAAAATCTCTGCTGCGCTGGCCATGGCGTCCTCCACGATGGCTTGTGCAGCGCGACGATGGGCGTGCGAGACTGCGCACTGGTTACCGGCGGATGACAATTTCGTGATTGCGCGATTTGTGAGACATGAGTAGGCCTGAGGCATGTGGCCTGTGGCGTGAGGTCAGAGACGACGTCTTCCTCAGGCCTCACGCCCCACGCCTCACGCCCAGCCGCAAAGTCCCAAGCCCTTCCCATGCACCTCCTCCTCGTCGAAGACCACAAAGACATCGCCGAAAACATCAAGGAGTACTTCGTCGCGCGCGGCTCGCACGTCGAGCATGCGGCGGACGGACTCTCCGGGTTGAAGCTCGCGTTGAGCGGCAACTTCGACGCGATCGTGCTCGATGTCATGCTGCCGCAGCTCGACGGCTTGGCGGTGTGCCGGCGGCTGCGCTCTGCCGGCGGGTTGCGCACACCGGTACTGATGCTCACAGCCAAGGATCTGCTGAGCAATAAGGTCGCGGGCTTCGAGTCGGGCGCCGACGACTACCTCGTCAAACCGTTCTCGCTGATCGAGC
>CBJNAT010000850.1:0-1839 GCA_966434585.1 uncultured Gammaproteobacteria bacterium
GATGACGACGAACGACAGGTGGAACTGCTGCGCGAGTTTCAGCGGGCCGCGCTGTTTCGCGTGGCGCTCGCCGATATCACAGGGCGTTTGCCGCTAATGAAGGTGAGCGATCGACTCACCGATATCGCGGAGCTCATCGTGCAAGAAGCGCTGAATCTAGCGTGGGCCCAGCTGACGCAGAAGCACGGCGTGCCGAAGGTGAGTGATCCTGCGGGTGTGAGGCGCGATGCCGGCATGGTCGTCGTCGCTTACGGCAAGTTCGGTGGCATCGAGCTGAGCTACAGCTCGGATCTCGATCTCGTGTTTCTTTACGAAGCAGACGCAGAACAGCGCACGGAGGGCCCGTCACCCATCGACCAGAGCGTGTTCTTCCAGCGCCTGGCACAGCGGCTCATGCATCTGTTGAGTGTGCATTCCGCGGCCGGCCGCTTGTACGAAGTGGATACGCGCCTGCGTCCCGGCGGGAATCGCGGCTTGCTGGCGCACACGCTGACGGCTTTCGAACGATATGAACGTGAGGAAGCGTGGACCTGGGAGCATCAGTCCTTGCTGCGCTCGAGATCGGTTGCAGGATCGTCCGATCTGCGCGCCAAGTTCGAAGCGCTGCGGGTGAATCTGCTCCAGACGGCCATCAAGCGCGACGCCCTACGCGAGGAAGTCCGCAAGATGCGCGAGCGAATGCGGGCCGAGCTGTCGAAGGCAAAGCCCGGCGAGTTCGATATGAAGCAGGACGCAGGCGGCATCGCCGATCTCGAGTTCCTGACGCAGTACTGGGTGTTGCGGTGGGCCGATCGGCATCCGGAGCTCGTGACTTTCTCCGACAACATTCGACAGCTGGAGAGTCTCGCATCGGGTGTACTGTTGCCGCAGGAGCTCGTGGATTTCCTCACGGCGACGTACCGCAAGTACCGCGAGTACCTGCACCATGCGGCGCTCGCCGGCGGGGGCGGGATCGTGGCCGCCTCCGAGTTTCAGGCTGAGCGCGCGCGAGTGATCGAGATCTGGCGCGAGACGATGGAGGCCTGAGGTGAGGCTTGAGGCTTGAGGCTTGAGGCGTGAGCAGGAAAGCACCTCTGACCTCAAGCCTCACGCCTCACGCCGCAGCGACGAGCCGACATTCTCTGCCACCCGCCGCTTCTGTGATAATGCCCCCAGACATTCACCGGACCCAGTCTCATGGCCACCACCGACCCCAGTGCAAAGCTGATTCAGCCGAACGCCAGCAATCAGTACGAAATCACGCCGCGTAACCTGCCGCTCTCCTGCCCGATGCCCGGCATGCACTTGTGGAACTCGCATCCGCGTGTCTTCTTGCCGATTGAAAAGACCGGCAAGGCGAAGTGCCCGTACTGTGGGGCGGAGTACACGCTGGTGAGATGAGCCGGCGCAGTCGGCTAGTCGGCTAGCCAGCTAGTCGGCTAGCCAGAATAAACGCGCACGGTTTCTGGCTAGCAGACTAGCCGACTGGCTTCCGATACTCCGCATAACTCTTCTCTTCGACGATCTTCGAACCCAGCTTCGTATTGATCTCGCGCTTCACTCGCGCCCGCTCGTCGTTGGTGATGTACACGGCGCGGGCCAGGCGGATGAACTCGGCTTCGAAGCGTTGCGCGCGCTCTTCGTCACGGATCCGGTCTTCGATGTCCCACAGCTCCGCATTGATGCGGCGCAGTTCGTCCCAGTGCGACTGAATCGCCATCGTATCGTGGGCGGACTTGCGCCACGTGTCCTGTAGCAGCTGCAGCTCGTGCCGCACGTTCGCCAGCTTGGCGGGGTCCTGGATGCGCTCGGCTTTGATTTCGAGGATCGTGAGCTTGTCGATGAGCTCGCCGGGGGAGA
>CBJNAT010000851.1:0-1837 GCA_966434585.1 uncultured Gammaproteobacteria bacterium
ATCGTCGAAGCGGACGTGCACGATCGATTCGTCGAAAAACTGGTCGCGTCCGTGCGCGCGCTCAAATTGGGAGCGAGCCTCGACACCACGACCAGAGTAGGGCCGCTCATCAGCCGACGACATCAAAGCGAGGTGCTGGCTCACATCGAGCGCGCCCATCGGGCGGGGGCTCATATTGCAATTGGAGGGCGTGTGCCGCAGCAGGCAAGTCTTGAGCACGGCTGTTTCGTGGAGCCCACCGTGATGACGGGTGTCACGGCGGATATGGCCTTGTGGCGTGATGAGGTTTTCGGTCCGGTCATCGCCGTACGCGCCGTGGCATCGTTCGATGAAGCCGTGGACGCGGTCAACGACTCGGACTATGGCCTATCTGCAGCGCTCTACACCGGGAGCCTGCGTCATTCGCACCGTTTCTTCGAGGCCGTCGAGGCAGGGCAGGTGGCTGTCAATCTCCCGACTTCCGGCTGGGACGTGCACCAACCATTTGGCGGCTTCAAGTACTCCGGCTCGGCATTCAAGGAACAAGGACTTGAAGGGTTACGCTTCTACACTCGGATCAAGACGGTCGCGATTCGCTTTGAATGGTGAGTCACGTCAGTCATTGCCAAGTATCAGCATCTGCATCTCTTGGCGCACGGCCGGTACTAACGGTACCGGCTTGCGAGTGTCTGGATCGACGAATACGTGTACGAAATATCCATGTGCGCAAGGCTGTTGTTGGCCCTGCAAAAACAGGCCGATTTCATAACGCAGACTGCTGTTGCCGATCCGTCCGATGCGCACGCCCGCATCGACGGTGTCGGGGAACGTCACGGCCGCGTGAAATTCGCAATGACTTTCCACACACAATCCGATGGCTTTCCAATGCGCGCTACGCAGCACCTGGTGATCGATGAGCATGCGTGTCAAAGCGGTATCGAACCAGGAGTAGTACACGACGTTGTTGACGTGCCCGTACGGATCGCCGTCCTGCCAGCGTGTAGGGATCTGCAACCAGTAGCGGTATCGATCGCGCGATTCAGTCATTGTTGCCATAGTCATTCCAGTTCCAATCGATGGTGCCGCCAGAACTCACTATCGAGTTTACGGAAGCTTGCTTCACGCCGGTGAGAAAATATGAAGCGCTGCGTCGTCGACCGTGAAGAGAACAACTGAGACTCATCCATTGGATGCAATCGAGTGTTTAGTCGTGGGCGCGGGTGTCATCGGTCTTGCCGTGGGCCGCGCGTTGGCGCGTGCCGGTCATGAAACTCTTATCGTGGAAGCGGCAAACACGTTTGGCACCGGCGTCAGCTCGCGCAACAGCGAGGTGATACACGCGGGCATCTACTACCCGCAGGGTTCGCTCAAGGCTGAGCTGTGCGTGCGCGGTCGCGGCATGCTTTACGCGTACTGCGAACAGCGAGACGTGCGATACCGCCGTTGCGGCAAGCTCATCGTCGCAACTCAGCCGTCGGAGCGAGCCCAGCTCGAGCAGATTGCCCACGCGGCGCATCGCAATGGCGTCGATGACCTTCGAATGCTCGAGGCGCACGAAGCCCTGCGATTGGAACCGGCCTTGCGCTGCGTGGCGGCGCTGATGTCACCGTCCACCGGAGTGATCGATTCCCACGGTTACATGCTGTCGCTGCTGACGGATGCTGAGAATGCTGGCGCTTCGCTGGCCGTGCTGAGCTGCATCGAACGCTTGCATCTGGGCGCTCGGGGCGCCGAGCTGTACTTGCAAGATGAAGCGCAACCCGTCTTTCGCGCCCGCTGGATCATCAAATGCGCGAGTCTGCAGGCGCCAGCGCTGGCCATTCGCATGGATGGTTTTCCTTCCTAGCACCTACCGCGT
>CBJNAT010000852.1:0-1831 GCA_966434585.1 uncultured Gammaproteobacteria bacterium
GCAGATTTCGCGCACGAAACGCTCCAGCAACTTCGCGCCTTGCAGCGTGTGCGTCACTTCGGGATGGAACTGCACGCCGTAGAAACGCCGCTCTTCATCCGCCATGGCCGCGAGCGGTGCGTTCGCGCTGAACGCGGTACACACGAAACCCGGCGGCAACTCTTCCACGCGATCGCCATGACTCATCCACACATCGAGCAGCGCCCTGCCCTGCTCATCGCTGTGGTCGCGAAAACCTTCCAGCAGACGATTCGGTGCGGAGCTCGTGACCTGCGCGTACCCAAACTCGCGATGCGTCGAAGGCAGCACACGGCCACCCAGCTGCTGCGCCATCGTCTGCATGCCGTAGCAGATGCCGAGCACCGGCACGCCGAGTTCGAATACAGCTTGTGGCGCTTTGGGCGCCGCCGTGACGTGCACGGATTCTGGACCGCCCGAGAGGATGATGCCTTTCGCACCGAAGGCGCGAACGTCGTCCTCGGACATGTCCCAGGGGTGGATCTCACAGTAGACGCCGCATTCGCGCACGCGGCGCGCGATGAGTTGTGTGTACTGCGCGCCGAAGTCGAGGACCAGGATGCGATGCGCGTGGATATCAGGCGGGCTGACGACGGACACGGACTTGGCGATCGATGCGTTCAATGGGGGCCTCGAGACGGGCTACGGGCTACGGGCTACAGCCAGAACAAGGAACGAGAAATTCTTCACTCCGGCCGTAGCCTGCAGCCCGTTGGCCTCTACTAACTGACTCTGTAATTCGGCGCTTCTTTCGTAATGCTCACATCGTGCACGTGGCTCTCGCGCATACCTGCGGAGGAAATCTTCACGAACTGCGCCTTCTCGTGCATGTCGCGAATGCTGGCGCAGCCGCAATAGTGCATCGAGGCACGCAGGCCGCCTGCCATCTGGAAGATGACCGCGACGACGGAGCCTTTGTAAGGCACCTGGCCTTCGATGCCTTCCGGCACGAGCTTCGCGGTGTTCGGGTTGTTACCCGTGTTTTCCTGGAAGTAGCGATCCGCGGAGCCTTGTTGCATGGCGCCGAGTGAGCCCATGCCGCGATAGCTCTTGTACGTGCGGCCCTGGTACAGGATCGTTTCGCCCGGCGCTTCTTCAGTGCCCGCGAACGTGCTGCCCATCATCACAGTGTCGGCGCCCGCGGCAATGGCTTTGGCGAGATCGCCTGAATAGCGCACACCGCCATCGGCGATCAGCGGCACGCCCGTGCCCTTCAGTGCCGAGGCAACCTGGCTGATCGCATAAATCTGCGGCACGCCAACGCCGGTAACGATGCGCGTCGTGCAGATGGAGCCGGGACCGATACCCACCTTCACCGCGTCGGCACCCGCTTCGACAAGCGCCTTGGCGGCTGCTGCAGTGGCAACGTTGCCGCCAATCACATCGACCTGCGGGTAATGCTTCTTCACCCAGCGCACGCGATCGAGAACACCCTTGCTGTGACCATGCGCTGTGTCAACCACGATCGCATCCACACCTGCGCGCACGAGCAGCTCGACGCGCTCTTCGGTGCCTTCCGCAACGCCGACGGCCGCACCGACACGCAGCTTGCCTTGCGCATCGCGCGCCGCACTGGGGAACGTCGTTCCCTGATGCCACATGATAGGGAGACCATACTGCTGGCACTTCGCAAACAGCGGCCAGTAACGACGGTCCTGCGGATCGAAGTGCTGATACACCGGACCCAGCTTGAGTCCCTTCAGCTTTAGTGTGTTCACGCAATAGTCGAGCTGGTTCAAGTGATCGGGGTCTGTGGGATCCACCGATGCCCAGCCTTCGATCTTCTCCGGATGCGCTGCGGCATAGTCGGCAA
>CBJNAT010000853.1:0-1828 GCA_966434585.1 uncultured Gammaproteobacteria bacterium
AATGAAGCGCGGCGATCGCCAGCATGGCTGGGCCGCGACAGAGTACATCGCCGTCCTACTCGGGCTCGGTGCGGTGTGGAACATGACCGAAACCGTGCTCGCGTTCGTACGCGAACATCATGATGAGTTCGCTTGGGCCCTGATGATGCCGTTCTGAGGACATTCGTATGAAGGGAAGCACGATCACGATACTGATGCTCTCCGGAGCGCTTGCTGCAGGTGGAGCAGCCGCATGGCTGTCGAGCGGCTACATCGATCAGCGTATCGCACATCGGCAAGCGCAGCTCGAAGCGCAATATCAGCCGGTGCGCGCAGTTGTCGCCAGCAGTGACTTGCCCCCCGGCACGTTTCTGGGTGCGGACACCGTCTCCGTTCGCGAGGTACCCAAGGCTTTCCTTCACTCGGAAGCGGTGCTTGCCGATGATTTCGGCTCGATCGCTGGACGCATGTTGGCTCGATCGGTCAAGCAAGGGGAAACGGTATTGCTCTCGCATATCGCGCAAGATGCTGCTGCAGGCTTCTCCTCGCAGATCAAAGCCGGGATGCGCGCACTGACATTCCCGGTGGATGACGAGTCCTCGATCTCTGGAATGCTCTCACCCGGCGATCGGATCGACATCTTCTTCACCACGACGAGCAATAACGAGACCGTCACGATGCCGCTCCTGTACGACGTCCCAGTGATCGCAACCGGGATTCGCACCAAGGGCAACGCGAGCTATGTCGATGAAAAGCAGCCGACCACGCAATACCAGACGGTCACCGTTTCGGTAAAACCGGAAGAGGCCGCCAAGATCACGCTCGCGCAGGACGCAGGGAAGATCACGGTCACCCTTCGTCAATCTGACGATGGCGCTGCGGTGCAAGTTGCTCGTTTGACGAAGACCGCATTACTAGAGGGGCGCAAGGCGCTCGCGCACGCACCTCCCAGACATCGCATCGAAATCATTCTCGGCGGAAGGTAAGTCATGTTTTCAAGCCATGGATGGCTGACTCGACTCGCACGTGCTCTCTTCTGGATGATCGCTGTGTGCACTGTCGATGCGCAGGCTCGGAACGATCCTGATCAGACGAGCACGGCGCCCGTCAGCGTGTTGGCACTGCCGGTTGGCCAAAGCTTGCTCCTGCGATACCCGAATCCTCGACGCGTGTCAGCGGCGGATGGCGCCGTCGTGGACGTGAAGGTGTTCGATGACACGCAAGAAGTCATGGTGCTGGGCAAGAAAGAAGGGTTGACGGACCTGCGCCTGTGGTCACGCGATGGCTCGTCGGTCGCGTATCTCGTCAAGGTACTCGGCATTCCCGATCCATCGCCTCCTGCCGCGCGTCTCGAAGCTGAACCGACCATCCTCATCAAAGCGAAGCTCATCGAGGTCAAGAAATCCGCACTCAGGGATATCGGCATCGACTGGGCGGACGTCGCACAAGGCCCTGTGTTCGCAACGCTCGACGAGTTCGTCACGAATCCACATTTTCGCGTGATCCCGGAAGGCGTTCGCCTCGATGTCCCGAACGGCAGCTCCCTACCGCTAGAGCTCGGCAGCAACAATCACTATCTGGCACTGACCACGGTGGTGGATTCGGTGGTGAATCTCCTCGTGAACAACGGTGACGCCCGCACTTTGGCCGAACCCACATTGACCTGCATCAGTGGCGGCGAAGCCGATTTTCTCGTCGGCGGCGAGGTCCCGATTCCCGTACAGAATCAGGATGGCGCTTTGAATGTCATCTTCAAGCAATTCGGCATCATCCTCAACTTCGCGCCTCGAGCGGATGACACCGGACTCATCCGCACAGGCCCTGGCACCCTGGTTTCGCACGCAGTCGT
>CBJNAT010000854.1:0-1828 GCA_966434585.1 uncultured Gammaproteobacteria bacterium
GCGCTCGTGTGATCGAGTTCGAACTTGAGCGTCGCGAGCGCGACGCCGTTCTCATCTTCGAGCGTGTGGCACGCGCCTTGCTCTGCTCATCCTGTCAGTCCTCTTGCAGTCGTGTTCTTGACGGTGTGAGCGATGAGCAAACTCGATTCCTATCTCGGCATCCATGCGAGCGCACTTAAATTGCGTTCGCAGCGCACCGAGTTGCTCGCTTCGAATCTCGCCAACGCCGACACACCGAATTACAAGGCACGCGATGTCGACTTCAAGCAGGCGCTGGCGCAGGCCAGCGGCGCAGGCTCGTCAGTTCGTATGACGACGACGAGCGCGGGCCACCTACCTGCGGCGCGTGCGATGAATGGCACGGGCGCGGAGCTCAAGTACCGCACGCCCCTTGCCCCTGCGCTCGATGGCAACACGGTGGACGTGCAGCTCGAGCAAGCGGCGTTTGCCGAGAACACGGTGCGTTATCAGGCGACGTTGCAGTTCTTGACGTCGAAATTTCGCGGGCTGCTCACGGCGATAACAGGTCAATGATGAACGAGGCAACAGGCTACAGGCTACAGGCTACAGCCAGAGAAGAAGGACGCTCTTCACCTCTGACTGTAGCCCGTAGCCCGTAGCCATTGCGGAGCAATCAAGATGTCCAGCTTCAAAATCTTCGATGTCGCCGGTTCCGGCATGAGCGCGCAATCGGTGCGCTTGAACACGGTCGCCAGCAATCTCGCCAACGCGGAGAGCGTGAGCGGCGATCCCACCGCTGTTTACAAGGCGAAACACCCCGTCTTCGAAGCCGTGCGCAATGGACTTGGCAAGGATGCGCAGACCACCGGCGTTGCTGTGAAGTCGATTGTCGAGAACCAGGCCACGCCGCACGCGCGCTACGAGCCCGGCAATCCGCTCGCGAACGCGGATGGGTATGTCTACGCGCCGAACGTGAATGTCGTCGAAGAGATGGTCGACATGATCTCAGCCTCGCGCGCCTATCAGAACAACGTGGAAGTGATGAACACCGCCAAGGATTTGATGTTGGCGACGTTGAGGATGGGGCAGTGAGGAAGAAGGCAATCAGTCTGCTAGCGACTAGTCTGCTAGCCAGAGAAGAGTCGGACCCTCTGGCTAGCCGACTAGCCGACTAGCCGACTAGCGGACCGAGTTAACGAGGTATCTCCATGTCCATCGCCGACATCATCAACGGTACGAGCGCGACGAGCGGCACAACTGCCACGACGCGCAAGACGACCAAGGACCAGCTTGGACAGACCGAGTTCCTCAAGCTCATGGTGGCGCAGCTGCAGAATCAAGATCCGTTCAAAGCGATGGATCCTTCGCAGTTCCTGGGTCAGCTCGCGCAGTTCGGCACGGTGTCCGGCATTCAGCAGATGCAGAACGCGTTCACCACACTCTCGGACTCGATGCGTGGCTCGCAGGTCCTGGATGGCGCCACGATGGTCGGCCGCGGTGTGCTCGTCGCGCAGAGCGATGTGCAACTCGGTGCGACAGATACCGTTAGCGGCTCGGTCGACGTGCCGAGCGGCGCAAGTGCCGTGCAGCTGAACATCACGGATTCGACCGGTCAGCTCGTGCGCACCCTGCCACTGCCCACGACGACCGGCTCGAACGACTTCAGCTGGGACGGCACCGACGATGTCGGCGATCGTGCACCGGCGGGCGAATACAGCCTCCAAATCGTCGCCAACGTCGGCGGCGCGAATCAGTCTCTGACGCCGCTGGTCGCAACACGCGTGTCCAGCGTCACGATCGATCCGAACGGCGCGGGTCTCGTTTTGAACACCCCGAGCCTCGGTTCCGTCTCGCTCGCCGACGTGCG
>CBJNAT010000855.1:0-1828 GCA_966434585.1 uncultured Gammaproteobacteria bacterium
TCTGACGGACTTCACGACCGGCAACGCCGCGATTACTCAGGCGCTCTTGGGCGCGAGCAGCAGTGCCGAACGCGACGCGCTGATCGACTGGCAACGTGGGCTCGACATCGACGATGAGAATCAGAACGGCACGACGACCACCGAAATGCGTCCATCGGTGCACGGCGATGTCGTGCACTCGCGGCCCGTGGCCATCGATTTCGGCTCGCAAGGCTCGCCGAAGGTCGTCGTCTTCTACAGTGGTAACGATGGCGTGCTGCGCGCGATCAACGGCAATCAAAGCGCCGCGATTGGCTCAGCTCAGCCGGGCGAAGAGCTATGGGGCTTTGTCCCGCCCGAGTTCTACCCGCACATCAAACGTCTGCGCGACAATGACGTGCAGGTCGATTTCCCCAACATCGTGAGCACGGACGTGCTGCCGAAGCCATACGCTATCGATGGGGCGATCACTGCATACGACACGGGCAGCCACGTGTGGCTGTACGCGGGGATGCGTCGTGGCGGCCGGGCACTTTACGCGTTCGACGTGAACAACAGCGATCCGAGTCAGGTCTCGATGAAATGGAAGATCGGTTGCCCAAGCAACTTTCCGACCAGTGGCACGGTGAGCGACACAGGTTGCACGAGCGGTTTGTCCGGCATCGGCCAGACGTGGTCCTCTGCAAGACCGATTCGTGTGCAGGGCACGAGCGCCGAGCTGCTGATCATGGGTGGTGGTTACGACACCTGCGAGGATACCGAGCCCAATACGTGCACCGCGACCACCAAGGGCAACAAGATCTACGTGCTCGATGCCGACAGCGGTACGGTGCTCAATACGCTCTCGACCAGCCGTGCAGTCATCGCCGATGTGGCGATTGCACGCGATCCCGCTAGCGGTCTCGTGCAGTATGGTTATGCCGCAGACCTCGGCGGCAACGTCTATCGCATCACGATGGGGAGCGATGCACCTGCCGACTGGACGATCACGAAAATCGCCTCGCTCGGTTGCGGCACGACCGCGAGCTGTACTTACAACCGCAAGTTCATGTACGCGCCGAGCGTCGTTCGCGACGGCAGCAGTTACAAGCTGCTGATTGGTTCGGGTGATCGCGAGAAGCCTCGCAACTACACCAACCCTGTCGACAATTACTTCTTCATGATCGAAGACCGGCCGACCGACGGGACATGGCTGAGCTCGGAGTCTGGAATCTGTGGCAGCGCGGTTCTGTGCCTGGACTCGTTGACTCCGATTCTGACTAGTGCGAATCCCACTGCCGCTGTCTTGGCAGCGAAAAAGGGGTGGTATTTGGGGATGCGCGCGACCGAGCAGGTCGTAACCGCGGCGATCACGATTTATGGCACCGTGACCTTCAGCACGCACCAGCCGTCCACGCCGCAGCCTGGGGTGTGTTCTTCCAACCTCGGCGCCGCACGCGTGTACAACATCTCCTACTTGGATGCATCGCCCGCGCGCGGGCAGGAAGACCGTTCGGAGGAGCTGCCGGGAAACATTGGTCTGCCGCCGTCGCCGGTGGCGGGTAACGTCGACCTCGGAGAGGAGGACGGCTCCGAAGACGTCGTGCCGTTCCTCATCGGTTGCGATTCCTCCTCGCCTATGGAGGTGTGCAAGCCGGAGAAGCCCTCGCCCGGTGTAAAGACTGCGCCGAAGAGTCGCGTGTACTGGTACATCGAGCGGTAAGGTATGAATCGCAACCAGAAAGCGTGCGCTAAGCGTCGCGGCTTCACGCTCATCGAGATGATGGTCGCGATCTCGGTTGCGGCGATATTGCTCGCGATCGCGGTACCGTCGTTCACACAATCTCGGCTCAATAGCCAATTGCGGGCC
>CBJNAT010000856.1:0-1827 GCA_966434585.1 uncultured Gammaproteobacteria bacterium
TCATCATCGATTTGCGCCTGCCTGGCATCTCCGTACGTCCCATCGAGGACCTGACCGGCGATACTCATTTCAACGAAGTGTTCTTCGACGAGGTGGAGCTTTCGGCGCACGCACTCGTCGGTGAAGAGGGTGCCGGTTGGACACAGGTCAACGCCGAGCTTGCGTTCGAACGCAGCGGACCGGAACGGATTTACTCGAGCATCGTGTTGCTGGATTGCTGGATCAAACATCTGCAACGAGCGCCCGATGCGGTTGCGTCACAGGCACGACTCGGCGGACTGATTGCGCGCATGGCGACTCTGCGGGAAATGTCTCTGTCTCTCACCGCGCGGCTCGCGGCCGGCGAATCGCCCGTCATCGAAGCTGCACTCGTGAAGGACCTGGGTACCGAACTGGAGCAGGACATCCCAGCCGTGATCGCCGGTGCGCTGGCGGAAACGCCGGAGATCGTCGTGGACGATGAACTGCTGAGCACACTGGCGTTCGTATCGCAGATCAACCCAGCGTTCTCACTCCGCGGCGGCACACGCGAGATCCTGCGCGGCATGATCGCGCGCGGGCTAGGCCTGAGGTAATCATGACGGAAGAGTTGCTAGCGCCTTTCCGGCGGTTGTTGGAACAACTTTGTTCAAGCGCGAGCATTCGCCGCATGCAGGTGGGTGTGGACGATGGATCGACGTGGCACACGCTGTGCGACTCCGGGTTCCTCGAGGCCATGGTTCCTGAAACGGATGGCGGTGCGGGGCTAACTCCATCCGCCATCGCACCGCTATTGATTGCCTGTGGCGAATATCTCGTGCCGCATGCACTAGGCGAGACTCTCGTCGCCCGAGCCATCGCATCGATGAGCGGCAAACGACTGCCCCTCAGCCCTGTTCTGCTTTGGCCGCAGGACGAAGCAGGCCGTCTCCGCTCGTTGCTAGTGCCGGCTGCAGGCGCTGCAACACACGCGCTCGTGCAGCGCGGCTCGCGTGTGCGCCTACAACCGCTAGCAGCAGCCCGTTCGATCGATCGATACGGCATCGCGACCGCCGCCCTCGATTTGCATGCGCCAGCGTTACTCGAGTTCGAACTTCCCGAGGGACAACTACTGCAGTGGGCAGCAACGGGTACAGCCGCATCCATGGCGGGAGCGATGAGCCGTGTCCTCACCATGACTTTGGAGCACGTCAACAATCGACAGCAATTCGATCGACCGCTTGCCAAATTCCAAGCCATCCAGCAGCAAGTCAGTGTCATGGCGGAGCGAGTTGCGGCAGCAACCGTTGCAGCACGCATCGCGCTCGCGCGTGACTTACCTGGTCCGAATGCGGTCGATGCAGCCATTGGTAAGACGATTGCGGATGAGGCTGCGACCATCGTTGCTGCCATTGCACACGCGGCGCACGGAGCCATCGGCATCACAGCGGAGCACGACCTATCCTTATATGTGCGTCGCTTGAAGCGCTGGCAGCTCAGCTTCGGTTCGGGAGGTTACTGGGCAAAAATCATCGGCGCAGCGCGACTCGAGCACACGCACGGCACGACGGTGGAGTTCCTGCGCGCACAGCGAGCGTGACTTGATCTGACGAGCGATCGGACTCTGCTGTGCAGGACGCACGAATGCCGCAGAGCAAAGCACGTGCGTGAGCGGCCTGTCAGGCTCTGCGCACGGGGCACATCCCTGTACCCGGCTGGCGCACGGTATAGAACTTCACCTTTTTAGCGAAACCAATGAAGAACTAGCCGGCGCTGGCCCGTGGGAACTGAAGGACTCGTGCCTCTTCGTGCTCGAGCTCATGAATTGCGGCCACTCGATCAGTTGCTCGGGTGGCACTCTTCTGCGCA
>CBJNAT010000857.1:0-1824 GCA_966434585.1 uncultured Gammaproteobacteria bacterium
CACTGATCGCCGATGCAAACGTACGCGGCTACATCGTTGAAACGTGCGCGTAGTTCCGCGACGACTGCTGCGTATTGCTCCTGGAAGATGATGATCCGCGGCGCCGAGTCCTTTACTTGGTACTCGAGCTCCGCTGCGGCGAGGCGGAAGTTGAGGGGCGCTGCAATGTAGCCGGCCACTTCGGCCGCGCCAAAGAACTCGCAGTACTCGAGGCAGTTCACGCCGAGAAAGGAAACCCGCTCCTGCCGTCGCAAGCCGAGGTGGTACAGGCCGCTCGCCAAACGGCGCGCGCGGTCGGCGAATCCCGCCCAGGTGATGCGCCGATCCCCGTCTATGTACGCGATCTTGCTGGAGAAATAGCGCGCGTTCCGCGCGATGAGATCCCCCATCGTCGTTTGCATTGCGGACTCCGCCCGAGCGCTCTAGTAGTGCGCTTTGATGAATACTGTTCAGAAAACTAAACAAGACCAGCACGTCATGTCAACGCGCCAGCCTACGTCCGAGTGGCTCCCTCGACAGGCTCCGCGGTCAAAGCAGCAATGTCCTCCGGCCTGCTCTTCGACCAGAACTCCAGCCAACTTGGAAATCGCGCCGGTAAGTTCGGCGTGTGGTGCTCCTTCCCCGGCCAGCGCTGGAAGTTCGGACCTGTCGGCCGCTCGACGATGTCGGTCGAGTACCAATGCTGCTCATCACGTCTGGCGAAATACCAACCGCCATCGCGGCGTTCATACGTGTCGAAATAGCAAATCAGCATCACGATCCACTTGCCGCGATCTTCGTGCTCAGCCCGGCAATACACTTTCCCGGTCGCATGATCGGCGTCTGTGAAGTCGATGATGTGACCGCAGATCTGATGATGCGAGCGATAAAAGGTGCGCAGCTGCGGATCGATCCAGCGTTTCAGCGCCTCGCGACCTCTGCCGTGTCGACCGCAGTTCACGTCCTCCACGAACAACGTCACCCAGGCGTCCAAATCGCGCGAGTCCACAGCCAGTGCGTAGCGCGGTGGCAGCTGCTGGATGGCGAGATGAGATTCGATGCGGTCCAGACGATCGGCGAGTGTGTTGTCAGTCATGCGGGCCTCGGGCACGTGCGTATGTAGCTCACTGCTTGACAGGTTGCGTGCGCACTGTGCACCTTGTCCAGGTCGTTTAGATATACGTCCTCTGTTCGTATATTTGTACCGCCGCTTTGCCGTCAGCCATCACGGGACCTCACAAGAATGACGAACGCGCAAACTCGTGCCTTTCGCCGCCGCGACCGCCAGCGTGTACTCGGGCACACCCACGGCAGCAGCGTGCACCATCTCTTCGGCGAGTAATCGATGAACAAGGCAGCAATGCACGGCGCGGACGCCCCCTTTCCTCCTTCGGGCCGAGCGCGGCTCACGCTGGTGTTGTTGACGCTCGCTTACGTGCTGTCGTTCGTCGATCGGCAGATCCTGAGTCTGTTGGTCGAGCCGATGAAGCGCGACCTGCAACTCACCGATGTGCAGGTGAGCTTGCTGCAAGGTCTCGCGTTCGCGGCCATCTACTGCGTGGCTGGTCTACCGCTTGGAAGAGCGGCAGACCAGTTCAATCGACGTAACATCATCCTCGTTGGCGTTGCGTTCTGGAGCATGATGACGAGTCTGTGCGGCGTCGTACGCACCTACGCCGCACTGTTTCTTTGTCGTGCGGCAGTGGGTGTCGGCGAAGCCACGTTATCGCCCAGTGCGTACTCCATGCTTTCAGACTATTTCTCGCCGCGCCGGTTGCCCGCGGCCATGTCCTTCTACAACCTGGGTCCGGCAATCGGTACAGGACTTGCGTACGTGATGGGAGG
>CBJNAT010000858.1:0-1823 GCA_966434585.1 uncultured Gammaproteobacteria bacterium
GTGCTGAGCCTGCGCGCGGAGAATCTGGAACTCACCCGAGCACTGCATCACGAAGCCACGCACGACGCGCTCGTCGACTTGGTGAACTACCGGGAGTTCCACGCTCGATTGCAACGCATTGCCGCTTCGGCTGCGACAGAGAAGCAGCCTTATGCGCTGCTGTTCATCGACCTGGACTGCTTCAAGGAGATCAACGACACGGCCGGACATGCGGCAGGGGATGAGGCTTTGCGTCGCGTAGGCTCACTCCTCAAAACTGAGCTGCGCTCAACCGACACTGCAGCGCGCGTGGGCGGGGATGAGTTCGCGGTGCTGTTGCCTCGCTGTCCGCGCGAACGCGCCGAACAGATTGCCGCCAACATTCTCGCTGCCGTGCAGGGGCTCGAGGTTACGTGGGGAGAACGAGTGTTTCGTCTCGGCGCGAGCATCGGGGTCGCCTACACAGATGCCGGCGAGTTCGATGCAGCGACGGTGCTGCGCGCGGCTGACTCCGCGTGCTATGCCGCCAAACGCACGGGCCGTAACAAGGTCGAGGTGTACCACGCCGAGCCGCGGTACGAATCGAGTGGCCGATTTCATCTGCAAGACTTCCAAGGCCCTTAGACGGCCCATCCCGCCATCTTCGTGCACCGCGTTATTGCCCGCGGCAATAGAGTCTATCGCCGTTAGCGAATACACACGATTTCGTGCTTGTTTTCAGCGGTTTTTTCCTGCGAACGAGGTCCGGCGTCGAACACGATCACGATGTGTCCCGTACACACTTTCGGTTCTCCCACATATCGCCTCCCCCGCTCTGCGAGTCGAATCTCATCGCAAACCGGAGGCAGACATGGGCACCACGATTCCCGGAACACACCTCTTCGATGGGCAAGCGGCACGCCGCGGCTATGCACTGAACAAGATGTGTTACTCGTTCAATTCGGCAGCGAACCGCGAAGCATTCAAAGCCGATGAGGACGCCTACTGCGAACGCTTCGGCCTCGACGTCGAACAGAAAGACGCGATCAAACAGCGCAACGTCCTCAAGCTGATTGCGGCCGGCGGCAACGTTTATTACTTGGCGAAATTCGCCGGCATCTTCGGCTTGAGCGTGCAAGACATCGGCGCACAGCAGACGGGCACGACGGTGCCGGAATTCAAAGAACGGTTGAGCGCGTACTCGCGCTTCAACTCGATGGTGAACGAAGGAGCTCGATCTCATGAGTAAGCTGCTCGGCTCAGTGTCGACCTCACACGTGCCCGCCATCGGCGGTGCGATTGCGAAGGGCTTGCAAACCGATCCGTATTGGAAGCCCTTCTTCGATGGATTCATTCGCGCGCGCGCATGGCTTGCCGAACATCAACCGGATGTCGTTGTCGTCGTTTACAACGATCACGGGTTGAACTTCTTCCTCGACAAGATGCCGACGTTCGCCATCGGCGCGGCGAGCCGCTACGAGTCGGCAGACGAAGGTTGGGGCATTCCGACCATTCCACCCGTCGCGGGCGATCCCGCTTTGTCGTGGGCCATCATCGAAGGCTGCGTTGCCGATGAGTTCGACGTGGTGACCTGTCAGGAGATGTTGATCGACCACGCCGTCACGATCCCGCTGCAACTGCTTTGGCCGAAGGGTCCGCCGCCGGTGCGTATCGTGCCGGTCGCCGTGAACACCGTGCAGCATCCACTGCCCTCACCCGGCCGCTGTCTCAAGCTCGGCGAGTCGATCGGTCGCTCGATCGCGGCGTACCCCGGAGCAGAGCGCGTGCTCGTGATCGCGACGGGCGGTCTGTCGCATCAGCTCGATGGGGAGCGCGCGGGATTCATCAACCCACAGTTCGATGCG
>CBJNAT010000859.1:0-1821 GCA_966434585.1 uncultured Gammaproteobacteria bacterium
TCGCCGTTTGAGCAATCGCGAGCTCGAAGCCTTCGTCCAGCCAACCCGTGATGCCGCCGATCATTATTTTCACCGGCCGACCGAGCTGTGCGAGGCGCACGGCGGCGCGATGCGCACCGTTGCAATGAGGGCCGGCGCAGTACACGACGAACACAGTGTCCTGCGGATATTTGGCCATCGTCCCTGCAACGATCTTCGCGTGCGGCATGTTGATCGCGCCCGGCACGTGGCCGCGCGCATACAGTGCCGGCCCACGCACGTCGAGCAGCACGAAATCCGACGAGGTGCGCATGGCTTCGTGCACGTCCCAGCAGTCGGTCTCGAATTGAAACGCACGCTGGAAATGGGCGAGGGCTTCATCGCTGGGGGCGGGCTTCACTTGGGTGACGAGGCTGCTCATCGGGGTGCTCCACGGGTCGATGCTTGCAGAATGAAAGCGTGATGCGATGGAGTGGCGGCAACGACGCCTTTCGGTACCATCCCGCCCACTTCGGCAAGCCTAACTTGCCTGTCACGAGAAATCTTCGATGCCCCAAACGTTGCACACGACGCCCGCTGGCGATGGCTATCGCATGCCTGCCGAGTTCGAGCCGCATACCGGTTGCTGGATGTTGTGGCCGGAGCGGGGCGATAACTGGCGACTGGGCGCGAAGCCTGCGCAGCAGGAATTTGCGGCCGTTGCGACCGCCATTGCCACGAGCGAACCGGTCACGGTGGGTGTTTCCGCGCGCCAGTACGAAACGGCGCGGACGCAGTTGCCGAGCCTCATCCGAGTCGTCGAGCTGTCGAGCAATGATGCGTGGATGCGCGATGTAGGCCCGACTTTCGTCGTCGACGATGCAGGCGGCGTGCGCGGCGTCGATTGGGTCTTCAATGCGTGGGGTGGTTTGAACGGCGGTTTGTCTTTCCCTTGGGATCAAGACGACCTCGTCGCGCGTAAGGTGCTGGAGATCGAGGGCCGTGACCGCTATCGCGCGCCGCTCATCATGGAAGGCGGCGCCATTCACGTGGACGGGCAGGGGACCTTGATCACCACGGAAGAGTGCCTGCTGAATCCGAATCGCAACCCGCATCTCGATAAGGGTCAGATCGAGATCCTGTTGCACGAGTACCTCGGTGTGTCGACCGTGCTCTGGTTGCACAAGGGCGTGTACATGGATGAGACCGATGGACACGTGGATGAGCTTTGCTGCTTCGTCAAACCCGGCCACGTGGCACTTACGTGGACGGACGAGAAACGCGATCCGATGTACGACGTCGTGCGCGATGCGCACGAGAAATTGACGAGCTCGCGCGATGCGAAGGGTCGCAAACTGCAGGTGCACAAGCTGCCGCAGCCCGGTCCGCTGTACATGACCCGTGAGGAGGCAGCCGGCATCGATGCGATCGAAGGCACGAAGCGACGACCTGTGGGAGACCGGCTTGCCGGTTCCTATGCGAATTTCTATATCGGTAACTCCGCCGTCGTCATGCCGCTCCTCGACCCAAGAACGGATAAGCAGGCCGCGCGCGTGTTGAAACGCCTCTTCCCGCGGCACAACGTCATCGGCGTCCAGGCGCGAGAGATTCTGCTGGGTGGCGGCAACATCCACTGCATCACGCAACAGGTGCCGAGGCCGCGACTGGACGGAAGAGATGTCAGAAACAAGAAACCATGAAGAAGAAACCGAATCCGAAGAGAACGCGTGAGTCGTTGCGCACCGTGCGGCAGCGTAGTGCAGAGCACGCGGTGGTAGCGATTCGCGACCGATTGATCGCCGCGCAGAATGAGCTGCACGAATCGAAGCAGTGTGCCGTGGCAGTGATTCTGACGGGCGTGCC
>CBJNAT010000860.1:0-1821 GCA_966434585.1 uncultured Gammaproteobacteria bacterium
CTCGCCCTGACCCCTCGCAGAACTCCTCACGCGAATCAACGCACCGTGAACCGCACGGTATCGACCACCCTTCCCGCCTCATCCTCGAGCTCAATCCGGTACTCGCCCACGCGCGGCGTCCACAACGTGATATCTCGTGCGGCCGCCAGCTCGGCGCCATTGAGCTTCAGGTGCATGCCAGCTGCAGTGCCTTCCGTGCTGATCGGGAGTTTCTGATGCGCTTCCGGAATGTCAGGGTCGATGGCGATCACCATTCCGTTCGCAGGGCTTGTGATGCGTGCGATCGCATCGGCCTTGGCAACCGTGACGGTGGCTGCGGCTTGTCGATCGCGCATGAACCATTCCGTCCGCGGCGCTTCGTTGCCATCTGCAAACTGTGTCCTCGCCTGAACCACTCCGGCCGGCGCTGGCGGTGCATGGGACGGCACCGCACGATGCAAATGACTCATCAACTCGCGCCACACGGGCGCCGCACCGCTCACGCCGCTCACATCCCGCATCGAGTCGCCTTCGAAGTTGCCGACCCACACCGCCACCGTGTACTTCGCCGAGAAGCCTACGCACCAGTTGTCGCGCATGTCCTTGCTCGTGCCCGTCTTCGCAGCGCTCCAGAAGGGCGTGTTCAAGTGGTTGTCGATGCCGAAGGTCAGCGTGCGTGCGGCCGCATCGCTCAGGATGTCGCCGATGATGTAGCTGACCTCCTCGGGCAAGGGCTTGCCTTCGTGATGCACTGTCTTTGCGGTGACATGCAACGGCGAGGATCGTCCGCCGCGCGCCAGCGTGCGGTACGCCCGAGCCTGTTCCCAGAGCGTCACCTCGGCCGAACCCAGTGCGAGGGAAAAACCGTAGAAGTCGCCGGACTCCGTGATGTGCTCGTACCCGAGCGCATGCAAGCGATCGCGAAACGGCTCGACACCCACGAGCACGAGCGTGCGCACGGCGGGGATGTTGAGCGAATTGCCCAACGCCGTGCGCAGACTGACCAGACCCTTGTATTGCCGATCGTAGTCCTGCGGGATGTAGGCGCCCGTTGCGGTGTCCAGATGCACCGGCGAGTCCTTGAGGAGCGAGGCTGCGGTGAGATAGCGGCGCTCCATCGCGAGCGCATAGAGGAACGGCTTCAGAGTTGAGCCGGCCTGTCGCGGCGCACGCACGCCATCCACTTCCTTCGCACGGGACTGCGGGCCCGCCGAGCCCACATACGCGAGAACGTCGCCAGAATCGTTGTCGGCGATGAGCACGGCGCCATCGCGAACGTTGCTGCGTCCCAATTGCGCGAGCTGCTGAGCGAGCGTATCTCGGGCCGTTCGCTGTACTGCGGCGTCGAGCGTGCTCTGCACCCGTTGCCCAGGCGTGTGCAACAGCGATCGTGCGAGGTGGGGCGCAAGGTGCAACACAGCCCCATCGCCGCCCCGTCTTGTCAGTAGCACGCGCGCTGTCTCTCGTAGCTGATTGCATTCGACGGGAGCCGCCGAGGTTCGAGCGCGAACACAGGCACGCGCCGCCACTCGCTCCGGCGGCGCCGCGGGCTGCGGCAGCAATGCCGCGAGCACGAGACTTTCCGGCAGACTCAAGCCCGAAGGCACTTTGCCCGCGAGCACATAGGACGCGGCCGCGATGCCCTGCAACTCGCCGCGATAGTGCAGAAGATTGAGATAGGCCTCGAGAATCTGTTCCTTCTTCCAACTCGCCTCCAGCGCGCGCGCCAGCCGAACCTGATCGCGCTTCTGCCACCAGGCGTGTGGACCGTGGCGCGAACGTGCGTGTGACTGCACCAGCGATGCGACCTGCATGGTGATGGTGCTTGCGCCGCGATGCCTG
>CBJNAT010000861.1:0-1819 GCA_966434585.1 uncultured Gammaproteobacteria bacterium
AATAATTCATCGCCTGATGAAAATGCGTATGCCGATAGGTCGCCATTGGTTGCGGTGCAGTAGAGAGCAAGGCCACCGGCTTGAAGCGGCTGCAGAATCGGTGCAACGTTCCGCAGCACCCACCGGGGGTTCGCTAAGCACCGATGAAAATGAAATCCGTGAAGTCCAAGAAGACGCCTGCGCGTCGAGGCCGCCCTTCAAAGGGAACGGGCACGCAGGACGCGAAGGACAAGATCCTCGACGCCGCAGAAGATCTCTTCTCCAAGCACGGCTTCTACGGCGTCACCATTCGGGAGGTCGCCACACAGGCAGGTGTCGACACAGCGCTGTTGCACTACTACTTCGGCAACAAGCAAGGATTGTTCGACGATGTGTTCAGACGCCGCGCCGAAGTGATGAACGCGGAACGGCTTGCCTCCATCAATGAATACGCCGAGCGCATGGGCGAGAAGGTGACGGTGGAGGGCGCCATCGAGGCGTTCACCAGGCCGGTGTTCGAGGACGATGCCAAGAGCAGCCCCGGTTGGCGGAACTATTTCGCGCTGCTTGCGCAGGTGAACAACACGCCGGTCTGGGGCGGCAAGACAATGGCGCGCTATTTCGATCCCGTCATTCAACGTTTGATCGAAGTCGTGCGCATCGCCCTGCCCGGGGCAAAGGCAGAGGATCTCTACTGGAGCTATCACTTCCTGTCCGGCGCACTCACGCTGACGCTGTCGCAGACCGGTCGCATCGATCGGTTATCCGGCGGGCTGTGTCGATCGAGCGACTTTCGGTCGATTCACGCGCGCATGGTTCCCTTCATCGCAGCAGGCTTCAAAGCCGTTTGCCAGCAGAATGCTGACGGGGAGCTCCGTCGCACGAACACTCAGAAGACACGAGGGAACGGCGCCCGCGCGACAGGAACTTGAGGTCCGTATTGCTCGGCCGCAGCACCCAGAAGCGCACCCTCACCCGCCACTCTCGCAGCAGGGTGAGGCTGTATCCATCTCCGGCAACATCGTAACCCGCAGCATGTCATCGACCGTCGTGAACTTCTCGCGTGGTTTTCCCAGCATCTGACCACGGGCGATTTCCGCGCGGTCGATTCGCTGCCACTGCGCGAAATCGACCCGTCGCACACCACGCGCCGCAATGCGGTCGAGTAGGCCGGCGACGTCGCGACGCGGAACGGGCAGTTTGGCCCGGTCTTCAAGCAACGCCGCCACGGCCTTCACACTGTCTCCGCGATTCGTTCCGATCGTGCCCTTGGCTCCGCGCTTCATCCAGCCCACGGCGTACAGACCCGGCACTCGCCTTCCCTGCTCGAGGATGCGCCCGTCATCGCTGAACGTCACGTCGGCTCCGGTGGCTCGCTGCAGCATCAACGCTTTGACTCCGCGATAGCCCACCGATCGGATGACCAAGCCGCAGTCGATTTGCACGATCTGATCCGTAGGCACGCAGCGTTGCCCGAAAGCGGGGCCTTCCAGCCGCGTGCGTTGGAATTCAATCGCCGCCACGCTCGTGCTGCCATGAATGACGTGAGGTTGGCAGTTGAAGAGAAAGTGACAGCGTCGGAATATCGGGCTCGTCGTTGCCGTTTCGAACTCTGCCAGCGTTGCCAGGATGCTTCGGGCCAGCTGATTGGCTGGGATCTGAAGCTCCGCAGCACTCTCGTCGTTCAACGCCAAGTCCTCGCGCGAGACAGCGGGGACACAGCTGGACAGCGTACCGAACTCGCGCAGCTCTTTGGGTGTGAACTTGGCTTGCGCAGGCCCCCTTCGCCCAACAATATAAATGTCACGAATGCGGCTCATGGCGAGTTGCTCGAGCGCAT
>CBJNAT010000862.1:0-1818 GCA_966434585.1 uncultured Gammaproteobacteria bacterium
GCGTGTACATCCTCTCGCAAGTGACCGGCGGATTGATTCTGGTCGACATGCACGCGGCCCACGAGCGCACAACTTACGAGCAGATAAAGCGGCAGTTCACGGCTGGAACCGTGCCCAGTCAGCCGCAGCTCGTGCCGGTGGGCGTGTCGTTAAGTCGAGCACAAACCGACGTGCTCGAGCAGTACGCGGAGCGACTGGGGGCGATCGGTCTGCACGTGCAGCGTTCGGGGCCAACCAGTGTGCGAGTGCTGGAGACGCCGGCTCTCCTGCACCTGCGGGAACTGGATGCGCTGCTGCCGACGATCGCTAACGAACTCGCCGAGGACGGCACGGTTCACTCGCTGGAGGCTGCGCTTGACCGAGTGCTGGGAACGATGGCGTGCCACAACGCCGTTCGCGCGAATCGTCAATTGAGCATTCCGGAGATGAATGCGCTGTTGCGGCAGATGGAAGCGACGGTGCGCAGCGATCAGTGCGTGCACGGTCGCCCGACGTGGGTACACCTCAGTATGCAAGACCTCGATCGTCTGTTCCTACGCGGGCAGTAACGGCGTGACGCTCGCCACCTCATCCGATGTCGTGCTCATTATGGGTCCGACGGCTTCGGGCAAGACCGACCTAGCGCTACGCGCCGCCGATCGTTTCGCCGTGCGGCTGATTAGTGTCGATTCCGCGATGGTTTATCGGCAGATGGACATAGGCACCGGTAAGCCAGATCCACGCACGCTAGCCCGGTACCCGCACGCGCTTGTTGACCTGCTCGACCCACGGGAGAGCTACTCGGCCGGGCAGTTCCGCGCGGATGCCCTCGGCGAGATCGAACGGGCCATTGAGAAACGCCAGGTGCCAGTGCTTGTGGGTGGCACCATGCTTTATTTCAGGGCACTACAGCACGGTCTTGCCGAACTGCCTGCCGCACAACCGAGCGTCCGCGCGAGCATCGACGCGGAAGCGGCCATTCGGGGCTGGCCTGCTCTGCACGCCGACCTTGGGGTAATCGACCCTGTTGCGGCACGGCGTATCCAACCGAACGATAGTCAGCGCGTCCAGAGAGCGCTCGAGGTCTACCGCATCACCGGCAGGACGCTGAGCGAGCTACATGCTGAGGCGCGCACTCAAACGCCCCCATACCGCTTCCACGTGTACGCGTGGAGCCCGATCGATCGCGAGCAGCTCTATCAGCGCATCGAGCATCGTTTCATGCAGATGATGGATCGCGGGTTGCTGGACGAGGTGCGCAAACTGTTTGATCGAGGGGATCTGAACTCACAACTGCCGTCCATGCGCAGCGTCGGTTATCGCCAGCTTTGGGAACATTTGGCGGGGGGCTGTTCATTACACGAAGGCGTGCGGCAAGCGATTCTCGCCACGCGACACTTGGCGCGTCGCCAGCTCATCTGGTTGCGCGCCATCGAAGGGCTTCATTGGCTCGACGCACTTGAACCTACAGCGGCCGACGAGATTTATAAGTGCATCGCAACGGCTAGCCGCCGGTTGGTTAATCATTAGCTCAGTATTAGACGTAACGAACGGCAGTGGTTTGTGATCCCTATGCTAGACTCCTGCACTGCGGTGAACGCCCGCAAGCGCGTGCGCCGGCTGGCCTGCAGCACCAGGGACGAGCTCTGCGGAACACAAGAATTTAGATCAAGAACAAGGAGATAAATGATGGCCAGAGGGCAATCATTACAAGATCCATTTCTGAACACTCTTCGCAAGGAGCGCGTGCCCGTTTCTATTTACCTGGTCAACGGGATCAAACTTCAGGGACAAATCGATTCCTTCGATCAGTTCGTCGTGCTGTTGAAGAACAGCGTG
>CBJNAT010000863.1:0-1817 GCA_966434585.1 uncultured Gammaproteobacteria bacterium
TTGTTGTTGGTGCCGTTGCTGTGAGGGCCGCTGGAAGTCGGCTAGTCAACTAGTCGGCTAGCCAGAAGATGCGCAAACGGCGCAGTCGCCTGCGCCGTTTGCATTCTGCACCCCTCTGGCTAGCAGACTAGCAGCTAGCTGACCGCGCCCTCACGCCCTCGCCGCCTGCCCCAGCGGCTGCGGCCGTCCCATGTGGAAGCCCTGCACGAAGTCGACGCCCATTCCCTTCGCCGCTTCGAGCGCACCCAAGTCCTCGACGTGCTCCGCAACTACTTTGAAGTTGAGCGTGCGCGCGAGCTTCATCATCGCGGCGACCATCGCCTGGTTCACGGTGTCGACGCCGAGATTGCGGATGAACGTGCCGTCGATCTTGAGGTAATCGAGCGAGAGATGCTTGAGGTTGCCGAAGGACGAGAGCCCTCGACCGAAGTCATCGAGCGCGAAGTGACACCCCATGCCGTGCAGCACGTTGATGAACCGCTGCGCATGGTCTAGGTTCGTGATGACAGAGTTCTCCGTCACCTCGAAGCACACCTGCTGCGGTGCTACCCCGGTTCGGTCGAGACATTCGACGACGAACTCCAGAAACTGCGGATCCCCGAGCGTCTGACCGGAGAGATTGATTGCCACCGATCGACCGATCGGCAGACGAATCGTCCCGCGCGACAAGGCCGTAAGTGCGGTCTGAACCACCCAGCGATCCACGTCGGCCATCAGTCGATAACGTTCCGCAGCCACCTGGAATTCCGTCGGCGAGATACCGCCGGGCACTTGGTCATCCTGCAAGCGCAGGAACACCTCCACCGCCGGTCCTGAGACCGTCTCGGCGGTCGCCACGATGGGCTGCGCCAGCAACTCGAAGCGGTTGTCCTTCAGTGCCGTCTGCAGGCGCTGCAGCCACTGGATCTCGCCACGCTGCCGAGCAACGGCTTCATCCCGCGCGGAGTACACGTGCACGTGATTGCCCTGTTTCTTCGCGACATAGCAGGCCGAGTCGGCCGCACTCATCACCTCGTCCAGGGCGCCGCTCTCGCGTGAGATCTCCACGAGCCCGACGCTCATGCCGATGCTGAAGATCTTGTCCTTCCAGACGAAGCGGTAATCAGACACCTTGCGGACCACGTCATCGGCGATCTGCCGCGCCTTCTCGAGTGGACAGCCGACGAGCAGTAAGCCGAACTCATCGCCACCGAGGCGCGCGACGGTGTCCGAATCGCGCACGGTTTCTTTGATCAGCGTCGCTAACTCGCGCAGCAAACTATCGCCGGCCAAGTGTCCGCAGCTGTCGTTGACGGCTTTGAAGCGATCCAGATCGAGAAAGCAGAGCACATGGCGAGTCGCCGTTGCGTGCGTGCTGTCGAGAGATTCCTGCAGGCGGCGCTCGAATTCACGGCGATTGACGAGACCAGTGAGCGCGTCATGGCTCGCCTGATACGACATCTGTCGCGCAAAACCGCGCAGCTCCGTGACATCGCGCATCAGGATCGTCACACCTGCGAGCTCGCCACGCGCATCCTTCAACGGCGATGCGGTGAGATCCACCGAGCGTTCGTCGAGCCCGCCGCGCGCGATCATCATGCCGCGGCGACCGACGCTGATGCGTGTTTGGGTGGCGAGGCACTGCCGCACCGGATCGCCCAGCACGCGCCGGTCGGTTTCGTCGACGAGCGTCACCACTTCCGCAAAGGCTTTGCCGATCGCTTCGGTGAGGGAGATGCCCACGAGCTGCTCGGCCGCCTGGTTCATGTAATCGATGCGGCCGGAAATATCGGTGGTTATGACACCTTCACCCAACGAATCCAGGGTTGCCCATGCAG
>CBJNAT010000864.1:0-1817 GCA_966434585.1 uncultured Gammaproteobacteria bacterium
GTGCATTGACGCCAGCTTTGGAGGAGTCGTAGTGCGTGTTGTTGAAGATCGTCGGGTGTAGTGAACCGATCGTGGAGATGTTGACGATCGAGCCGCCTTTGCCAGCAGTGCGCATCAAGCGAATCGCTTCGCGCATGCACAGGAATGTGCCCCGGGTGTTGATGGCGTGCATGAGATCCCACGTTGCTACGCTCATCTCCATGAAATCTGCTTTCGGCCGATAGGCCGCATTGTTCACGAGGATGTCGACGCCGCCGAACGCAGTGGCGGTGCTCTGGAAGAGGGCTTTCACCTGAGTCTCATCCGAAATGTCGCAGCGCACAGCGAGTGCGCGGCCGCCGTCGTGCTCGATCTCAGCCACCACTGCTTCCGCGCCCGCTTCATCGAGATCGGCAACGGCGACACTGGCGCCAACCGCAGCGAAGAGCTTGGCGGTTCGCTTGCCGATGCCTGATGCAGCGCCTGTGACGACGGCAGTCTGTCCTTGTAGCCCGTAGATCGAAGTCAGGATTTCGCCGATGCGTTGCGCGTTCATGATCAGATCCCCCGGTGCATCGAGTGATGCACGCTGTTAAGATCATATTCACACTTTGTGAATAAATCGAGTTGCCCAGCGAGCACTCCCGGAGCAAGCGATGCGAGCCGAACGACTACGGGAGCTGTTTGGGCTGGAAGGCAAGCGGGCGATCGTGACCGACGCGGGCCGCGGATTGGGGCACGAGGTTGCTGCCGTGCTCGCGGATGCAGGCGCACGGGTCGCAGTCGTGAATAGCGATGCGGCTGTTGCAGAGGCAGTTGCGGAGAGCATTCGCCAGCAGGGCGGCGAGGTCATGGCCCTCGACTGTACGCTGGATGATGAACCCGCAGTGATCGACTCCTTCGCTCGTATCGCGGCGGTGCACGGCAGTCCCGACATCCTGGTGAACTGCGCGGCACTCTCCGTCAACCTGCCTTTCCTCGAAACCACCCTCGAGTTGCTGGATGAACAGTACGCGGCCAATCTGCGCGCGCCCTTTCTGTCGATGCGCGAAGCAGTGAAGTACATGGTCGCTGCAGGGTCCGGCGGGCGTATCGTCAACATCACCACGATGGGTGCCGTGCAGCCAGTGCTGGAGGGCAATGCGATCTATTCGTCGTCGCGTGCGGCGCTGAACATGATGTCTCGCAACATCGCTCACGATCATCTGAAGGATCGCATTCTCGTGAACGCGATTCTCCCGGGGGCGTTCGCGGGCAAGGTGAGTTTCCACCCCGTATCTCAGGCGCGCATGCAAGCGGGCCACGCACCCGCCGGTCCTGCGATGCAGCCGGGCCGGCTCGCGCTGGGTTACGGCAATCCCAACGACATTGCCGCAGCCGTCTTGCTGCTTGTGGGGCCATCCGGCAGCTTCATCACGGGCCAGACGCTCACGCTGGATGGCGGCTTCCTCCTGACATGAACGAATGAAGAGATGCCGATGAGACGTCCTGCTGTCGAGCACCTGCTGATGCGGAATAGCCCGCTGATTGGCGAGCAATGGATTACCGATGCGAGCGGCGGCGTGAAGCCGCACATCGATCCGAACACGGGCGAAGCCATCGGTCGTATCCATATCGCCGGTGCACGCGAAATGGATCGCGCGGTAGAGACTGCGCAAGGCGCGCAGCGCGAGTGGATGACGATGCGTCCCGATCAGCGACGTACGGTCTTGCAGCGCTGGAGTGAACTGATCAAAGCGGCCGAGAGCGACTTGTCGCTGATTGCGGCCGTAGAGAGCGGTATTCCCCTGAGCACGCCGTCTGCGCAGCTTGCGCACGCCTGGCTCGACTACTACGCG